>NZ_JANBNX010000006.1:0-192526 GCF_035615275.1 Acinetobacter sp. IK23 | reverse complement strand
AGGTGACAACGTTGAAATGTCAGTAGAATTAATCCACCCAATCGCAATGGACCCAGGTCTACGTTTTGCGATCCGTGAAGGTGGTCGTACTGTAGGTGCTGGTGTTGTTGCGAAAGTAACTGCATAATCACTTTTCAGTGAAAAAAGCGCTCCTTTTGGAGCGCTTTTTTTATGCTTGTTGTTTGACAATTCAATTTAAAGCTGGCCTTAACTGATACTTCAATGTCCTTATTTGCACTTAAGCCTTTTTATTAAATTTGTATGATAAGAATCAAGAAAATGAACAATAAAGTTTATGTAACTTCGGTTACTGGTAAGGAGCTTTCGATATGAACGCTAAAGTGAATATTACGAATCGTGCAGGAGCGAGCTTTCCAGTACGTCGTATGAATTTTGACTTTAATGATGTACCAGAATATTGGATGAATGGTTCTGCTGGACTCACACATTTCATGACTGCATTATCAGCATTGTTTCCTGCTGGTGAGAAATTCTTCATCGATAGTGTACGTGCCGTACGTTATCATCCAGCTATTAAAGATGATGAACTGCTACAAAAAGAGATTAGTGCTTTCATTGGGCAAGAAGCAATGCATACTCAAGAGCATGTAAATTTTAATGCTTCTGCTCAAAAGTTTGGTCATGATGTAGAAACGTTAGAGAAATTTACTGATACAGCGATTCAAACAGCCATTAAAACTTTTGTAAAGATTGTCAAACCTTTTGGCATGACAAAAGAAATGGTGGATCTGACTGCTACTACTGCACTTGAGCATTTTACAGCTACTATCGCTTCACAATTATTAGTAAATAAGAACATTCAAGAGCTGATGACTGATGAAACCATGTCAACTATGTGGTATTGGCATGCAGTTGAAGAAAATGAGCATAAAGCTGTAGCTTTTGATGTATACGAGGGTGTATTTGGTAAAGGTATAAAGGCTTATGCTTTACGTACGAGCTCTTTAGTATTTGCTATGACTTTAATCTTTTTGATTCAGTCATCGTTTGTACTTCGTCTTTTAAAACAAGATAATAAATTAAACTTAGCTGAGCTGTCTGTAATTTATAAATATGGTTATAGCCCATCGAAAGGTATTATTACAGGTATGGCGAAAGAAATGCTTGCTTATTTTAAACCAGGTTTTCATCCTAATGATTTAGATACAGTTAGCTTGTTAAAAACATGGAAAGCTAAACTTGGACTTTAACCAAAAAATAAAGTGAAAAGGGCTGTGAATAGCCCTTTTTTGTTGCCTTAAAAGTGCTACTCATTTTTAAAATTATAGAGTTTTATTTTGATTCAGAAAGGGGCTTTTAATGACCTCATCTGATAATTCGCTGTCCTCATCTGCACTTAAATAGCGCTTTTAAAAGCGTATTATTATAAATATTAAGAAAATAAATAAGGATATAAGTGAATCTTGGGTTCACTTAAAGGAGTCTAACATGAATGCTAAAGTAAATATTTCTAATCGTGCTGGAGCAAGCTTCCCTGTACGTCGTATGGACTTTGAATTTGATCAAGTTCCACGCTATTGGGCAAATTACGATGCAGGATTAACTCACTTTATGACAGCATTATCGGCTCTTTTTCCTGAAGGTGAACAATTCTTTGTAAATAGCACGCGTGCTGTTCGAAATGATCCGAAACTTGCTGACCCAGCTCTTCAAAAGGAAATTAGCGCTTTTATTGGTCAGGAAGCCATGCATTCGAAAGAGCACTTAGCATTTAATGCTTCAGCGCAGGCTTATGGTTATGATGTTCGTCATATGGAAAAGCAAACTGGAAAAGTCATTAAGATGGGTACGGCTGTTGTAACCAAATTAATGAAACCTTTTGGCTACACCAAAGAAATGATTGATTTGACGGGAACATGTGCTCTAGAACATTTTACTTCGACCATTGCCGCTGAACTTCTACAAAATCCTGAAATTCAGGCGATGTTCCAAGATAACACCATGTATCATTTGTGGATGTGGCATGCAGTTGAAGAAAATGAACATAAAGCGGTAGCTTTTGATGTTTATACAAGCATGTATGGGCAAGGTCCGAAAGCTTATTTTATGCGTTCAACTGCTTTAATTATTGCCATGGCTTTAATCTTCGCAACTCAATCTTACTTTACGGCTAAGTTACTCAAGACTGATGAAAAGTTAACTTGGAAAGATACCAAATACATGCTTAAGTTTATGTATGGTCGTAAAGGTTTTATGACACGTCAAATTCCAGAATTGTTGGACTTTTTAAGACCAAAATTTCATCCAAATGATTCGGATACCACGGCTTTATTGGCAACTTGGCGTGAAAAGTTAGGTTTCTAATAAATCACATAGAAAAAGAGCAATTTAATTGCTCTTTTTTTTTGCTCGTTTTTTCTATTTAAGTTTCTATAATACGCTTAACTAGAAATCTGTAAATGTGTTGAAATTCATGATTCGTACTATGCAAGCCTCCGATGTGGATAGTGTTGCTCAAATTGAAAAGCTTGTTCAGACACACCCATGGTCAAGACAGCAATTTATTGAATCTTTGAATTCTTATCAATGCACAGTGATTGAGTTAAATAGCAAAGTAGTTGGATTTTGTATTTTACAACCCGTTTTAGATGAAGCAAATTTATTACTCATGGCAGTTGATCCTAAAATGCAAGGGCAGGGTTTAGGATATGAATTATTAAGTGCTTCAATTGATCAATTAAAAAATGAGCCAGTACAAATCTTTTTAGAAGTCCGTGAAAGTAATAAAGCAGCTATTGGTTTATATGAAAAAACAGGCTTTCACCAAATTGATCTGCGTCGCAATTATTATCCTACTCAAGAAGGTGGGCGTGAAAATGCGGTGATTATGGTAAAAACCTGTACTGATGATTTCGCATCATTATTTTAATCACTTATCTGTTTGCATTTGATAAGAATAGATTAAAACTATTTAATAATTAAGTTGTTCCATTCGGAAGGTAAGGTTGTCATAAGAGACGTGCCTAACTGTTGGATCTCTTCTGGTGACAATGATCTATTTAAACGGCGCCATTGCCCATCTAGTAAAAGTTCTAAAGGTGTATATTGCGATTTGTAGTTCATTTTGGCAGAGTGAGGTACCCAATAGCCTAAATAAAGATATTCTAAGCCAAGTGATTTTACATATTCGATTTGATTCAAAATCGAATAAACACCTAAAGATCTACGGTGCTCATCTGGATCAAAGAATGTATAGACAGCTGATAAACCATCGTCCATAAGATCACAAGTAGAAACACTGATCAGACGGTTATCTTTCCATAATTCCAAGAAGAAACTATCTGTGCAGCTATGAACCAGAAATTTTTCAAACTGATCTAAACTCGGCGGAAACATATCGCCATCGGCATGGCGCTCATTAATATAACGTTCATATAAATCATAATGAATTTGTGCAGCTTGCCGTGTTGGTAGAACAGTCATAGTAAGATCTTGATTTCGTTTCCACGCTTTTTTTTGCATGCTGTTCATTTGGAAATCGGCTACAGGAACACGACAAGACAAACATTGTCTACATAAATGGCATTCAGGACGGTATACAAAGTCACCACTACGACGAAAACCTAAACGAGAAAGTTCAGAAAGAGTCACCACATCAATTCGATGAATAGGGTCTAAAAAGACCATACGTGCTGATTTATTTTCTAAATAGCTGCAATCGTGAGGTGGAGTAATATAATACTGCAGATCATTTAAAAGGGACTTCGGGTGATATGATTTCATGATTGGTCCCTCCTGTTATCATTCCATTAATTTTGCATTTAATGCTATTGTTTTACTTGAAAATACACGTTCTTGATACTTTTTCCAATTGATAGAGGGGTGAATAATTACATCTTGTAACGATTTAAGATATTCCTGCCGAGAAAGTGTACAAGCCCCAAGACTAATTAAGTGACTATTTACCAGTTGGCAGTCGACCCAAGGAAGCTGATTTTCTTGACCGATTAACATTAAAGTATAAAAAGCCATTTTAGAAACATCGGTTTGGATACTAAACATAGACTCGCCAAAACAACCTTTCCCGATCGTTACCCCATATAAACCACCTACCAACTGTTCATCTTGCCAGACTTCTATGCTATAGCCATAACCTGCATTAAACATTGCTAAATAGCCCTGAATAATATCTTCGCTAATCCAAGTTTCATTCGCATAACTTCGAGGTAGTGAACATGAGCGTATGACCTGTTCAAAAGCACGGTTTACCGTAATGGTGTAATCATACTTTTTCATATTCCGAATGAGCGATTTACTTGGTTTATAGTTTTGAGGATAAATCACACAGCGTGGTTCCGGACTCCACCAACAAATAGGCTCATTTTCATTAAACCATGGAAACAAACCATGGGTGTAAGCTTCATATAAAGTAGAAGGGGAGAGGTCTGCTCCGATACAAATTAAACCATGACCATCTGGATCAGCTTCCTCTGGATCTGGAAAAATATATTGAGATAGAGGTAGTTTGTTCATAAGTCTAAAATAATGTGCGTTTAAAGGTTATGCTATAAAAATTAATATGAGCCAGCCAGTAATTATTATAAATGATAAAAAAAACAGCCGTTATAAAACGGCTGTTTGTAATATCTAAACTTAAAGGTTGTCTAGATATTTCTCTGCATCTAGTGCTGCCATACAGCCTGAACCAGCTGATGTAATCGCTTGACGGTAGATACTGTCAGCTACATCACCTGCAGCGAAAACACCCGCTACAGAAGTTGCTGTTGCATTACCTGAAGTACCACTTTGTACTTGGATGTAGCCATCACGTAAGTTTAATTGACCATCAAACATTCCTGTATTTGGTTTGTGGCCAATTGCTACGAATAGACCATGAACTTCTACATCTTGCTTAGTGTCATCTTTGGTTGATTTAAGGCGAACACTTGTTACGCCAGTATTATCACCCAAGACTTCTTCAACTTCATGATTCCAAACGATGCTGATTTTGCCTTCTTTTTCTTTAGCAAATAAATGATCTTGTAAAATCTTCTCAGAGCGTAAAGAATCACGACGGTGTACTAGAGTTACATGTGAAGCAATATTTGATAGATAAAGCGCTTCTTCAACAGCAGTGTTACCACCACCAACAACCATTACTTTTTGGTTTTTGTAGAAGAAACCGTCACATGTTGCACAAGCACTCACGCCTTGGCCCATAAATTTTTGTTCAGACTCTAAACCAAGGTATTGAGCTGTCGCACCTGTCGCAATAATTAATGCATCACAAGTGTACTCTTCCATATCACCTTTAAGAACGAAAGGACGTACATTTAAGTCCACTTCGTTAATATGGTCATAGACAAGTTCGGTACCGAAGCGTTCAGCATGCGCTTGCATACGTTCCATTAAAGCAGGACCAGTCAAACCTTCAGGATCGCCCGGCCAGTTATCAACTTCGGTTGTTGTTGTAAGTTGGCCACCAAGCTGTAAACCAGCAATAAGTGTTGGTTTGAGATTTGCACGAGCTGCATACACAGCCGCACTATAACCTGCAGGGCCTGAACCGAGAATAATTAACCGAGAATGACGAGCACTCATTGAGGGTATCCTTATTTATTTCGAGAATTTTGAAAATTATACGTGAAATTGCCGACCAATAGCGTGAAATCGATGTGGATAATATTGATCAGGTCAATCGAATTAAGTTATATAACAATATAGAAGAGCCTTATGTTAACAACAACTGTAAAGAATCATGCACCTTTTTTGTAAGAACAGGTGCATAATATAAAGTTCATTCGTTGAAGATCTAAAATGTTGGTCTTCACATCTCTAAACCAATAATTAAATGGGTTACAGGACAGTATATGACTGCGGTGTCAAGTGTTTATGCACAGCGCTTATTGATGACATTATTCTTGGTCTCTTTTGGTATTTATATGTTTCTGGCGACAGTAACGTATACGCCATTTGATCCGGGCTGGATGCATATTTCAAGTGATACTCAGCAAGTATCTAATGCAAGTGGTATTGCTGGTGCATGGATTGCAGATTTGCTGTTTGGCTTTTTAGGCTGGGCAAGTTTGCTTATTCCAATTTTCTTGTTTGTTGAAGCCATTCAAGTCTGGTGGCCGCATAGTTTTCTAAACCGCCCATTTCGTTATGCTGCTCAATTCTTTTTAATTCTTGTTGTGTCGAGTTTACTCTATTTACACTGGAATGTACCGGCAGATACTTTGGATAATGCCGCAGGCGGAATTATTGGTTATGAATTGGGACAGAGCTTATCTCAACTATTAACAATTTATGGTGCCACATTCTTTTTATTGGTTTTTGGGGTGGTTTTGTTCACTTTAGCATTTGGAGTGCAGTGGAGCAAAACTTGGGTTACGCTCAAAGCGATGCCAAGTTATTTACAAGACTTATTCTATAAGAACGTATCGCCAAATGAATCTGCTTATGATTTAACTACACAGCCTGCAAATAAAACAGCAAAGGTAAAAGTTGCAGAGATGCCTAAGGCCGATGTTGCTGATGAAGCAGAGCCAAATGTTCAACCAGAAAAAACACAAACAAAGGTTAGCTCTACACGACACGATGAAATGGCAGAGAGTTTATTTGCAGATGTTTTAGCAAAAGAGCAAAGTCAGCCTGAAGCTGTGGAAGAAAAGCCAACGCCTCAACCGGAAAACTTTGAACGTACACTTGAACAAGCGCATCAGCTTAAAAAAGATAGTGAGCGTCTGGTTGCTACAGGTGAAGTTTGGCGCGCTTTGCAACGTGATGATGCAAGTCATAAGCAAGAAATTGACGCCTTATTAAGAGCAGCTGATGATTCAAATGAACATCCAAGTCATGAGCAATTCCAAGAGGTAGCTTATCAGGCTAAACAAACTCAACCTCAAGTCTCGAATACTCATCAAGGTTTAGATTGGAATGATGATGAGATTTTTGACGAGTTACTTGCCGCAGTTCCAAATAGTAAAACTGCCACTGATGTGCATACACCCTTCATTCAAGACCATCATGTTGAACCAGTTGTAACGCCGCAAACATCTCATGCATCAGTTGAAACATCTGTAGCTCCATCGAATTTAAATCAGTCACCTAAAAATTTATCAAATGAACAGGTGTTTGATGATTTTGATGACTTGTTAATTGATGAAGATATTGCTCCAGCAACTCAACCGGTTAAAGCAAGTAGTTATGCTCAATCTTCAGCATTTGTACAAGCACCAATTCAAACTGCGATTGGTGCAGAGAAGCTTTCAAAAGAAGAGTTTATTGAAGCTTGGCAAGAAACTGCTGGAAAGCCTGAGGACGATTTTGAAGATGAGTTCGATTTTGATGCACCATTAACTGATGCATCTGGTCGACCAATGTCTCGTGCAATGCAGGTAGCGAAGAAGCGTTTAGATTTACCAACCTTACCGGGCTTTGAACTGCTTGATAAGGTTGACCCAAATAAGAAAGTTAACTTTACCGAAGAGCAGCTTTCACGTTTGTCTGAATTGTTAGAGATTAAATTACAAGAGTTTAATGTTAAGGCTCAGGTCGTTGAAGCTCAGCCAGGGCCAGTTGTTACGCGCTTTGAATTAGACTTAGCTCCGGGTGTTAAAGCTTCTAAAGTGACTAATATTTCCCGCGATTTGGCACGTTCAATGTCTATGGCTTCTGTACGTGTTGTAGAAGTTATTCCGGGTAAACCGTATATTGGTATTGAAGTACCAAATAGTGCCCGTGAAATGGTACGTTTGATCGAGTTATTGGAAACGCCAACATATCGTGACCCAAGCGCACTGATTAGCATGGCAATGGGTAAAGATATTTCTGGTAATCCAGTATTAACAGATTTAGCAAAAGCACCGCATATGTTAGTTGCTGGTACAACAGGTTCTGGTAAATCCGTTGCGGTTAACTCGATGATTTTATCGATGTTACTTAAATATACGCCAGACCAACTACGTTTAATTTTAATCGATCCAAAACAGCTTGAACTTGCAAACTATAATGATATTCCGCATTTATTAACGCCTGTAGTCACTGACATGAAAGATGCAGTTAGTGCATTAAACTGGTGTGTAAATGAAATGGAGCGTCGTTATAAGCTTATGTCATTCCTTAAAATTCGTAAGTTAAGTGACTACAACCGAAAAGTTGAAGAAGCAATTGCAAATGGGGAAGACTTGATTGATCCAACATGGAAACCGAGTGATTCAGCGACACAAGAACGTGCACCTCGTTTAACGCCGTTACCATCAATTGTAATTGTGGCAGATGAGTTTGCCGACATGATCATGCAGGTGGGCAAGAAAGCGGAAGAAATGATTACGCGTTTGGCGCAAAAATCTCGTGCTGCTGGTATTCACCTTTTACTTGCAACTCAGCGTCCATCAGTAGATGTTATTACGGGTTTGATTAAAGCCAATATTCCAACGCGTGTAGCTTTACGTGTAAACAGTAAAATCGACTCACGTACTATTTTGGATGCAGGTGGTGCAGAAGACTTGTTAGGTCATGGTGATATGCTGTTCTTAGGGCCAGGTAAGATTGAGCCAGAACGTGTACATGGCGCATTTATTAGTGATGATGAAGTGAACCGTATCTGTGATGCATGGCGTGAACGCGGTGAACCTGACTATGTAGATGAGATCTTGACGCCATTTGATGAAGAACCTACATCTCGTGGCTTTGAAGAGGGTGATGGTGCTTCAGACCGTGATGCACTTTATGACCAATGCGTATCGTTTGTTCTAGAAACTCGAAAGGCATCTACATCTTCATTACAGCGTAAGTTTAGCTTAGGTTATAACCGTGCTGCCCGTATTATCGACCAAATGGAAGAGAACGGTATTGTGAGTGCTATGGGTGCCAATGGTAAGCGAGATATTTTAGTTTAATATCTTTACTTGAAATAAAGCCTCTTCGGAGGCTTTTTTATGGTTAAAAATAATAGCCCTGAACTGAAAGTTTGAGATTTTATCAAATAGTAAAAAATGCTAATGTGTGCTTCTAAATAAAAAACAATGAAACAAATCAGGAGGACAACATGCTAGTCGCGTTAATTACGTTAGCTTTTATTCATTTTTGTGCGCTTATTACTCCAGGGCCTGATTTCTTTCTAGTATCGCAGACCGCGGTAAGCCGATCTCGTAAAGAAGCAATGCTGGTTGTAGCAGGAATAACAGCAGGCGTTATGTTTTGGGCATCTTTAGCACTGATGGGCTTAAATATTATTTTCGAGAAAATGGCTTGGTTAAAGCAAGGTTTGCTTATAGCTGGTGGTTTATACCTATGTTGGTTAGGCTATCAAATGTTACGTTCGGCATTTTCAAAAAATCAGCAGGAAGAGGTTACGGAGGTTGAGTTACCTAAAGCACCTTACTTATTTTTTATGAAAGGATTGCTGACCAATTTATCGAATCCTAAAGCTGTGATTTATTTTGGTAGTGTGTTCTCTTTATTTTTAGCTAATCCTCAGCTTGATCAAGTTCATTGGTTGCTTTTTATTATTGTGTCGGTTGAAACGATTTTATGGTTCTGCTTTGTGACATTTATTTTCTCGTTACCGAGTTTCAGAGTAGCTTACCGTAATTTTTCAAAATGGATTGATGGGATTTCAGGTGGTATTTTCACTGTATTTGGTATTTTCCTCATTGGAAATCGGTAAATCCAGACAATAAAAAAGCCTCTTAAAGAGGCTTTTTTATGTTTAAGCTTAAGCAAATTTTGCTAAAACTTCTAAAAACGGCGCTGATTGACGTGGAAACTTAGCAATCACGTCATGTATGCGTTCACCTTCAGGATCTGTTGCATTGATATCTCGTCCATCTGCAACAAATTTAGTCAAAAGACGTTCATAGTCATTTGGACGCATATGTTTGAAAGCATGGTAAAGCACATGAAAATCTGCGTTCACACCATTTGGAGGAAGTTGGTTGAGGTAGGCAAAAACACGCTCATCGGACCATTCTTCATTGAAAGTTGCTGGCTGTGATAATGCCATGACAATCTCCTCATTTTAAAAAAGGCAAAATAACTTGCGTTATTCTGCCTTGATTCTGATTTGTTGAATAGTCAGAAATAGAATTATCGTTCTTCAGGTAAATTGATATTCATTTCTAACATTTCGATATTTGCTTCAGAACGAACTTGCATTTGGATATGCTGTTCACCTACACCGCTGACATAACGACTCACCACCTGCATGATTTCTTTCTTCATTTGGTCAATCTTGTCTTGGCTTAAGCGACGGCCTAAACCTTGTTCTGATGCAACAATAACTTTTAAACGATCTTTAGCAGTTTGAGCACTTGATGGCTTTTCGTCACTGCTAAATAATTTACTCCAGAATCCTGCCATATCTACGCTCCAAATAGTCGTGCTAACCAGCCTTTAGGTTGAGCTGTGATGTGTCGATAAGGGCGTTCTTCGCCAAGAAAGCGAGCAACCAAGTCATCATACGCTTGGCCAGCTTTAGTTTCTGAATACAGAATAACTGGCTTACCTTCGTTTGATGCTTGTAATACGCTTGGACATTCAGGAATAACACCTAATGTCGGTACGCGTAAAATATCTTTAGAAATATCATCAATCGTCAGCATTTCCTGACGGTCAGCACGTTCAGGGTTAAAACGTGTAATACATAAATGCTTACGTATACGTCCTTCGTTGTGTTCAACTTTTTTAGTTTTACTGTCTAACATTCCGATGATGCGGTCAGAGTCACGTACTGAAGAAATTTCAGGGTTTGTCACAATGATTGCTTCATCTGCATGGTACATTGCTATAATTGCACCACGCTCAATTCCAGCAGGTGAGTCACAAATAATGTAATCAAATTCTTGAGCAAGTTCGTCAATCACACGAGCAACACCTTCGTCGCTCAAAGCATCTTTATCACGGGTTTGTGAAGCCGGTAAAATGTAAAGGTTTTCGATATCTTTATCGCGAATAAGAGCTTGTTGCAGACGTGCTTCATTGTTAATTACATTGACAAAATCATAAACAACACGACGCTCACACCCCATAATTAAATCAAGGTTACGTAAGCCTACATCAAAGTCAATCACAACAGTTTTATGACCACGAAGGGCTAAACCTGTTGCAAAAGATGCACTCGTTGTAGTTTTACCTACACCACCTTTGCCTGATGTTACGACAACAATTTTGGCCACCGAATCCACTCCTATTATGGTCATACATACACCCTTAAAAGGGCTGTTTTTTGGTGATTTGTTTAATAAACTAAAGTTCTAGAGCTTCAAATTCAAGCTCTTGCTTTTCATTTAAATAAATATGTACTGGCTTTTTTACCACATGTTTAGGGATATCATCTGCGACACAATATGTTCCGGCAATGGAAACGAGTTCAGCCTCTAAAGATTGGCAAAAAATGCGTGCAGCAGCGTGCCCACCCGCACCAGCAATGACTCTACCACGAACCGTGCCATAAATATGTATATTTCCTGAAGCAATCACTTCAGATCCACTATTCATGCCAGCTTTTAAAATAATATCGCCTTGGTCTTGTACAAGAGATTGGCCTGTACGCAAAATTTCATCATGATAAGAGGTAATATGGGCAACTGCATTATTATTTAGTGGTTTTTTTGTTTCTACTGAAGCTTGTGCAGGTGCCGGTTTCTCTACAATTGCCACTTGTTCGGCAGTTGCTTTAATACGTTGTAATGGCTGATCTGTTGGTAATACAGGGAACTGAATAGCGCGTGCTTCATCACCCAAAATACCATCAATAACTGCCATTGGTTGCAAACCTAAGCTGACTAACAGCTGAATTAAAGCAATCAACTCTTGTTCAACAGTACTATCTATAATAACGAGAGTTCCCTGATAGGACCCTTCATTTAATATGTTTGATAATTGCTGGCGGATCACATCATGATCATTCGTATCGAAGGTTATCCTGCTAAAGTTAACCATTCTGCCGGTAATCCGGATATCAGCCATAAGTCTTCCTTCAAGGCGTTAAAACGAGCTGTAATATCGTTAAGTTTATTGTAAATAGAGCAAATGCTAGAACAAATCGTGCCAATTCTCTAGCGTGTTTCATAAAAAATTAAGTAAATGCTTATTCTTTGATTCGATCACGCTCCGCAAGGGTTTGTTGCCACTGTTTGACCTTAACTTGTTTGCGAATTGCTTCAAGACTTTCAAACACCACAGACTCTACAAGTTGCTCAAGCTCATGGTTATTAATATTCACGTTACTTATTTTTTCTGAAATTAATTGATAAGTTGCATTAGGCTGTTCTTTTGATCCTTCAACTAATGGTTCAATTAAACCTGCACTGATATTTTCACCAAGCCGTTGTCCAATACTTTGGATTTGCTGTTCGATACGACCACCCACTAAGGGAATTAAGCGTAATAATTGAGTTAACTCAGGCGTATCCTCTATTGCCTGATCAACAATTTGCCCAACGCCTTTTGTGATTGCTGGTTTTTGTTCTTTTAAAGCAGTCGCTAATGATTCTTGCAATATAGAGGTTAGGGTAATTGTAAATTGTTCACGATGATGATTAACCAAGTCGTGTATAATTTGTTTATGTGTTGAGCTGGTCTGTAGCTCATTTCGAATGCCATCAATAACCGTAATAACAACACGGTCAGACAGTTCTTCCATAACGACGCGATAATAAAATAGTCCGTTTTTTCTCCAGCCTTCAGGAATAATAGGATAGCCTAATTCATATAAACGATAGGCAATAATGCCAGCACGAAACAAACGTAAAAAACGCAATTGAGGAATGATGGCTAAAATTTCATACCAGTGAATAAATGGGAAGAAGAACCAACGTTTATGGTGTTTATAAACAATAGAAATGCCCCAACGGACAAGAAATTCAGTAATTAAAAAGCCAATAAACCAAGCTTCTGTCGTAATTACCCATGGATGTAAATAGGTTTTATAAAAGCTGAGTACTTGGGGCAAGTGAATATGTTCGAAAAACCATGCCCCAATACTGCTCATTAAAAAGAAATTTGCTGCAAGACAGAACAGATTGAAAATAATAATAAACACCATAAAGATGTCATAAACCAAAAACAGCTTAAATGAAATGCTGTTTGGGTCCATATGGTAATATTTTGCTTGTTTTCTGGAACTGTTTTGCATAGCTATAAATGCTTTTAATGAGTTGAAGTAGTATATCGAGCTTTCATTTGTTCGATAAGTTGATCTTTTTCAGTCCAAAGCTCGTGTACCCATTGTTGAAAACGTTCACGATAAACTGGGTCATCTTCATAGTTACCGCCGAGTACCCAAACTGGTATTTCAATTTTACGAAGATTTACCGCAATTTTTGAAACATCACCTAACCAGAAGTCGCCATAGCCCGGTACACCGTCAGGGTAGACAATCGTCATATCAACCAAAGCATCAATTTTGTCGCCCAAAATATTTAGAGCCAACGCCAAACCACCTGCTTTGGGTTTTAACAAATGTTTATATGGCGAATTTTGTTGATCATGTTTTTCTTGAGTAAAACGTGTACCTTCTAAATAGTTTAATAACGTAAAAGGTTGGCTCAAGAGTTGCTCGCACGCTTTACGTGCTTCCATCATATCGCGGTCTTTGAGCTCAGGGTTTTTCGCAATTTGCTCTTTAGTATGACGCTTCATCATTGGGAAGCCTAAAATTTTAAAGGCTTGACCAACGAACGGAATAAAGATGAGTTCCCATTTGGTAAAAAAACGGGTAAGGGGCATACGTGTTAAACCAAAATACTGATTTACTGTCGTATCAACCCAACTTTGATGGTTACACGTCATTACATAACGGCCTTGCATACTCAAATCAAGACCTTCATCGATTGTAATATCCCATTTTAAATTAGGTAAAACATGATCAATGAGCCAGTTATTTACACCAAGCCAGCTATTTGTAATTTGAATATTGGTTTCATCAACTTTAGAAGATTTTTTTAACAGCTTAGTCAAACCTAAAGCCAATACAGGTGGTCCATGAAAAAAAGTACTACCTGTGATGACTGTACCTACAGTGAGTCCACGTGTAATTTTTTTTAGCGCAGATTGTTTATTGGGTGCAGTTGACATATAAATGACCCCGAATATCTAAAATCCATGGAAAGTTGTTCAACTATAACTATCGTGAAATGAAATACAACGATATCTTAGATAACAATGAAGAAATTGTGATGAGTGCACATCTTAAAGTGCATCAAAATATTACAAAAAAATAACTAAACTGTTTATTATTAACAAAATATCAATGTTTTATACTTCCTTTTTGTTTCATTATTCATCCAGACAACAAAACACACAAAGTGAGGAGGCATGCAATGCGTGCACTAGTTATTTCAACAGTCGTAGGGGCAGCAGTAGTATTATCTGGTTGTCAGACAACAGGTAACAACCTAGGTGGAATTGAATACGATAAAGCCGCGTTAGGTACTTTAATTGGCGCAGCAGCAGGTTATGGTATTTCTAAATCAAGTGCAAACTCTAGCCGTCAAAACAACCGTGCTGCGGCAATCGGTGCAGTTCTTGGTGCAGCTGGTGGTTTATATCTTGATAACAAAGAGAAAAAATTACGTGAGCAAATGGCGGGTACTGGTGTAGAAGTAGGCCGTAACCCAGATGGTTCTGTTCAATTGATTATGCCAGGTAGCATTACTTTTGATACAAACAAATCAAACATCAAACCAAACTTCTATGCAACTTTGGATAAAGTAGCTCAAACATTAGCTGAAGATAACAAGAGTGCGATTTTAGTTACTGGTTATACAGATAACACTGGTAATGACTCTATCAACATTCCATTATCTCAAGCACGTGCTCAATCAGTTAAAATCTATTTAGCTGGTAAAGGTGTATCTTCTACTCGTATTGATGCACAAGGTTATGGTTCTTCTAACCCAATCGCAGACAACTCAACTGCTTCTGGTCGTGAACAAAACCGTCGTGTAGAAATCAGCATTTATGCTAAACAATAAGATTTAATTTATTGTTTCGAAAACCACCTTCGGGTGGTTTTTTTATGGGTGCAGTACAAGAAATAATCACGACATTCTACGGCGCATAAATTGCATTATTAGACATCATTTATACATATCCGCAGATTTATTATTGGGATTCTAAAAAAGAGATGACTATAATCATGCTCGAAAAATTAAGAGGTAATACACGATGTCAGCTGCCAGTCAATTGAACGACAAGCAAGAAGAAGCCATGAAATATACTCAAGGCCCTTTATTGGTGCTTGCTGGCGCTGGTTCAGGTAAAACATCGGTAATTACCCGTAAAATTGCCTATTTGGTGCAGCATTGTCGTATTCCTGCGCATCGTATTACAGCGATGACATTTACCAATAAAGCCGCACGTGAAATGAAAGAGCGTGTAACCAAGCTTTTATCACGTGAAGAAGCAAAAGGCTTATCTGTTTCGACTTTCCATACGTTTGGCTTAAATCTTTTACGTTTAGAACTTAAAAATTTACCTTTAAAAGCTAATTTTTCGATTTTGGATGCAGATGACTGTAAACGTATTTTGATGGATTTGATGCATCGCGATAATTTGTCTGGTGCAGAAAGCAAAGAATTAATTGCTAAAGCAATGAAGAAAATTTCAGATTGGAAAAATGATCTGATTTTACCTGAACAAGCACATTCGACGTGTGAAACTCCTGAAGATGTGCAGTTTGCGCATCTTTATCAACTTTATGAACGTAATTTACGTGCCTACAATGCTGTCGATTTTGATGACCTGATTGTTATGCCAACACGTTTATTGCAAGAAAATGCCGAAGTGCGTGATAAATGGCAAAACCGCGTTCGTTATTTATTGGTCGATGAATATCAAGATACCAACACCGCGCAATATATTTTAGTGAAACTGTTGGTTGGTGTAATGGGGCAGTTCACCGCGGTAGGTGATGACGACCAATCGATTTACGCATGGCGTGGAGCCAAGCCTGAAAACATGGCTTTGCTTAAACAGGATTTCCCAAATTTACATATTATTAAGCTTGAGCAAAATTACCGCTCGACCAGCCGTATTTTGAAAGCTGCGAACTGCGTTATTCAGAATAACCCGCATATTTTTGATAAAAAATTGTGGAGTGATAAAGGCCATGGTGAGGTCATCAGAATTATTACCTGCCGTAATGATGACGATGAAGCTGAACGCGTAGTCAAAGACTTACTGACTCATAAGCTGATGAACGGTAAGAACTGGAAAGATTACGCTGTATTGTACCGTGGTAACTTTCAAGCACGTGTATTAGAAACCCAGCTTCGCCAAATGCAAATTCCTTATAAACTCTCTGGCGGTACATCATTCTTCGCTCGTGCAGAAATTAAAGACGTGATGAGCTACTTACGTCTTATTATTAACCCTGAAGATGACAGTGCTTTCTTGCGTATTATTAATACGCCTAAACGTGCGATTGGCCCAGTTACTCTTGAGAAGTTGGGCTTATTCTCTCAAGAAAATAATTTATCTTTACTTGGTGCATCTTCTGACCAGCGCTTAAGTATGGTTCTTCCTAAAAAAGCAGAAACTCAATTGCATGAGTTTGCCGACTTTATTGCGACATTTACGCGTGAGTTGCTAGAAGATGATGAGCCTGTGCCTAAAGTTCGTCAAATGATGAATGAAGCGGGTTATATCGATTATATTCGTGAACAGTCTGCAACGCCTGCTCAAGAGAAAAGTAAACTCGATAACATCGAGAATTTATTTACCAGTATTCAAAATCTGATTAATCGTGCAGAAGATGTTGATGAAAAGAACATTGAAAGCGTTATTCGAAAACTGGTCTTGCTCGATTTGTTAGAACAGCAGCAAGAAGAAGAGGACACTGACAAAGTAAACCTACTTACTTTGCATGCAGCAAAAGGTTTGGAGTTCCCATATGTGTACATTATGGGACTTGAAGAAGAGCTTTTACCGCATAAAAACTCGATTGCAGCTGAAACCATTGAAGAAGAACGCCGTCTTATGTACGTGGGAATTACCCGTGCACGTCAAGGCTTAACTTTAACTTTGGCAGAACAGCGTAAAAATGGTGGTCAAATGAAACAAATGACCCCAAGCCGTTTCCTTGATGAGCTTCCGCAAGACGAGCTCGAATGGTTAGGGCGTAAAAAGAAAATTGCAGCAAATGTTGACCCTAAAGAACAGGCTCAACAATATTTGGCAAATTTAAAAGCTTTATTAAAGCGTTAATTTTTTTAATTTTTAGGAAATCCCATGAAAGTTCAAGTTAAATTGCTCGATCCGCGTTTAGGTAAAGAATGGCCTTTACCTTCATATGCAACAGCAGGATCAGCAGGTCTAGATTTACGTGCCTGTTTAGATGAAGCAATTGAAATTGAACCAGGCCAAACTGTATTGGTTAAAACAGGTATGGCAATTTATATTCATGATGTGAATTTTGCTGGTTTAATTTTACCGCGTTCAGGTTTAGGCCATAAACACGGCATTGTTCTTGGGAACTTGGTTGGATTAATTGACTCGGATTATCAAGGTGAATTGATGGTTTCAGTTTGGAACCGTGGTCAAACAACTTTCCGTTTAGAACCAGGTGAGCGTTTAGCACAGTATGTTTTAGTTCCGGTGGTTCAGGCTGAGTTTGAGCAAGTAGAGGAATTTGAAGAAACTTTACGCGGTGCGGGCGGCTTTGGTCACACGGGTAAACAATAATTAGCTTATAAAAAATGATTGAAAGAAACGCCTGTTTTACAGGTGTTTCTTTTTATGTCTTGAATGTTACAATGAATTATATTACAAAACGCTTTACTCATACTATTTTAACTTTTTTAGCAAATACCCTTTCAAATTTTGAATACTCTATGTTTTTGCGATAGATCAGATTGATCTTTAAATAGAAGATACGTTATGAATGTAAGACACTCATTCCCTAAAAATATTTTCCGTGCTTACGATATTAGAGGCAAACTTTCTTATTTAACTACGGACGTTGTTCGTTCAATTGCCTACGGATTGGCACAACAATATAAACAAGCAGCACAAACTCAATTAGTGATTGGCTATGATGCCCGTCTCACAAGTCCATCTTGCGCGCATTTAATCGAAGAGATATTAGTAGAGCAGGGTTTAACAGTTACAAATATTGGTTGTTGCTCGACCCCGATGATGTATTACATTGCACGTGAGTTTGGCGGCAATGGTATTATGGTAACCGCTAGCCATAATCCTAAATCAGATAATGGTATTAAATGGATATTAAAAGGGGAACCCCCATCCCCAGAAATGATTCAGCAAGTCGGTGAGTTTGCGCAAACTTATGTTCCTGTTCATCCAATATCATTATTAGAATTATCAACTCCTCAATTTAAATCAGAATTTTGCAAAAAATACCAACAGGCTCTTTTTAACGATATTCAACTCAGACGCCCATTAAAAATCGTATTAGATGGTTTACATGGTTCGGCAGGACATTGTGCGAAACTGGTACTTGAAAAAATGGGATGTGAAGTCCTTGCTTTACGTACTACCCCAAATGGCGAGTTTCCTGACCATGCGCCAGACCCTTCACATGCTGCGCATTTAAAAGAGTTACGTAAAACGATTATCGAACAAGAGGCAGATATTGGTATTGCGCTTGATGGTGATGGCGATCGTGTCGTATTACTCGATGAAAAAGCAAATATTCTGACAGCGGATCGTCTTTTATCACTCTTTGCACAAATGTGCCTAGAACAGCAACCAGATAAAGAAATTGTATTTGATGTGAAATGTTCGCTTATGGTTCAAAGAACTGTAGAGCAACTACGCGGTAAACCGAAAATGATTCGTACTGGAAGTAGCTTCCTTCGTTCATATTTATCCAAGTCTAAAGGGCAAGCCATTTTTGGTGGTGAATACGCGGGTCATTATGTGTTTAATGATGGTCGTGGTTTTGGATATGACGATGGAATATATGCTGCACTGCGTGTAATGGAATATTTTACCCAATCTAAAGCAAAAACTATTTCTGAGTTATTTTCTATTTATCCTGAGAGATGCTGTACCGAGGATACTTACATCAGTACTCACCATTCAGACCCTAAACATGTACTACAAGACATTGAAATTTTGAGCCATCGTCTAGGCGCACATATTAGTAAAATTGATGGTGTACGTCTTGATTTTGAGGATGGTTTTGGCATTATTCGAGCATCAAATACAGGTGAGTATTTTACCGTAAGATTTGATGCTGATAGTCCTTTACGTTTAAAGGAAATCCAGCAAAAATTTATTGATATGTTGCAAGAGCGTTACCCGCAAATTGCACAAGAACTTTCTGAAGCCTAAGTAAGGAGAGGCGCAATGCCACAACATCAGCACCTTGGCGTCGACAAAGCAAAAATCTTAATTGAAGCTTTGCCATATATTCAACGTTTTTCCGGTAAGACGCTGGTGGTGAAATACGGTGGTAATGCGATGACTGATCCAGAGTTAGAAAGTTCATTTGCCCGAGATATCGTTTTACTTAAAACAGTGGGTTTAAACCCAATTGTTGTGCATGGCGGTGGCCCACAAGTTGACTCTTTCCTAAAACAATTAGGTCGTGAGTCTGATCGTATTGACGGTATGCGTGTGACCGATGAAGCCACTATGGAAGTGGTCGAAATGGTATTGGGCGGTAGCGTAAATAAATCGATTGTTAATTTAATTAATAAGCATGGTGGACGTGCGATTGGTTTAACTGGTCAAGATGGCAACCTATTACGTGCCCGTAAATTATTAATGGAAAAACAAGAAGAAGACGGTTCGATCAGACATATTGACTTAGGTATGGTCGGTGAAGTGACTGGAGTAAAAACAGATGTATTAGAGATGTTTACTCAAAGTGATTTTATTCCTGTTATCGCACCATTAGGTGTTGATGAAAAAGGCAATACCTACAACATTAATGCTGACTTAGTTGCTGGTAAAGTTGCGGAGGCATTAGGTGCGGAAAAATTAATTCTGCTGACTAATATTACTGGTGTGCTTGATGAAAACAAAAATCTTTTAACAGGTTTAAGCACCCAAGAAGTTGACCGTTTAATTGAAACTGGCGTGATTTATGGTGGAATGATTCCTAAAGTCGGTTGTGCGCTTGATGCAGTGAAAGGTGGTGTTGTCAGTGCTCATATTGTAGATGGCCGTGTACCACACGCGACATTACTTGAGATTTTTACAGATCACGGTGTAGGTACGCTTATCTCTAATCGTACAAATGCTTCTCACTAAAGTGAGTATTTTTATGAAAAGATCACGCTAAGTGGTCTTTTTTTATGTCATTTAATTTTGGTCATTTTTTTGTCATGAGCTTTGACTAGTGTAAGGGGTGTCACTAGGAGCGTTCATTATGCTGGAAAAATTTAATCAATATCGCCAAACCTGGACTTTACCTCTAAATCGTCATAAGACTACCAATCAAACACAATTTCGCTTTGAATGGGTTGATAATTTAAAAGAATTACAAGATGTACAACGGTTCCGTGCACAACAGTTTAGTAAGCAATTTGGCATTCATTTTGAAGATAATTTAGATCAAGATATTTACGATTTTAGTTGTGAGCATGCAGTATTACGTGAGAAATGGACGGGAGAGATCGTGGCTTATACACGACTTAAACTCTTCCAAGGCCATGAAATTGGACAAAGCTATAGTGCCCATGAGTTTGATATTGTTCCTCAGTTATCACACTTGCCAAACGTATTGGAAATAGGGCGTACCTGTGTGCATCCGCGCTTTCGTAATGGTAAGGCACTTTCTACGCTTTGGATGAACCTTGCACCTAAAGTGTTGTGGTCAATGCGTGCTAAATACTTGATGGGATGCGTGAGTATTCACCTTCAGGATAATTTGGCTAGAGCGTACTATACGCACCGCCAGATCCAGCAATTACCAGAAGCTAAAACCATCGATATTCGTTCTAAAAAGATTTATGAACCTGAATATCCAGAGTTTAGTTTTCCCCAAGACGAGCGCATGCCAAAACTGTTCCAAATGTATTTGAGTATGCAATCTAAACTGTCTAAAGAAGCTTTTTTCGATGATAAATTTAATTGTCTGGACTACTTTGTATTCTTAGAAGTGAATAAAATTGCTACTTCATTTGTAATGAACAAAATGGCTCAACGATAAAGATATCTTATATTTTGTAATAGCGAGCGCATATTGGGATTTACAAGCTATTTTACTCTCATGCACAATAGTGTGTATGGGGTAATGAAGCGAAAAGTTTAGAACAATATGTGCCAGCTATTAGGAATGAATTGTGCAACACCAACGGATATCACTTTTTCTTTCCGTGGTTTTTCACAGCGCGCAGGAATTACCTCTGACCATAGTGATGGCTTTGGTATCGCTTTTTTTGAAGACAAGGCATGCCGCTTATTTGTAGATAACCAGTCTGCGGTTGAATCGCCAATTGCCGACCTTATTCGTAATTATCCCATCAAATCACGCAATGTGATTGCGCATATTCGTAAGGCGACCCAAGGTAAAATTACACTGGAAAACTCACATCCATTTATTCGAGAGCTATGGGGACGTCATTGGATTTTTGCTCATAATGGCGATTTACATGATTTTGATCCACCTTTGAGCGGACGTTTTACACCTGTAGGTAATACAGATAGCGAAAGAGCATTTTGTTATTTATTAGACCAACTGGTAGAAGTATTTGGTTATGAAGAGCCAAGTCTTGAGCAAATATTTGAAGTATTAGAAAAGATTTCTCCGCAAATTGCAGAATATGGCACCTTTAATTTCTGTTTATCTAATGGTAAAGCTTTATTTAGTTATGCAATTACTAAATTGCATTGGTTAGTCCGAGAATATCCATTTAACAATGCGCATTTAATTGATTTAGATGTTGAAGTTGATTTTAGTCAAGTGACTACTCCAGAAGACCGAGTGGCAGTTATTACTACTGAGCCTTTAACCCATAATGAAAACTGGACAGCTTATCAACCGGGTGAAATGATTTTATTCCAAAATGGAATGCCTATAAAAAAAGCAATAACACATGTTGAAAGATTAATACGTGAAGAGAAAAATCCGGAACTTAAGCGTATTACTCGTGCAGATCAATATTAATTTTAACTAAAATAAATATAATTCTTTTAAAAACATATATTTTTATTTACTTAGCGATAAAGTATTTTGATTAAAAAATACTTTATCGTTTTAGTTGGTTAATATTAATTAATTTTATGTAAATCAATACCTTGGGGTTTAATTCATTTTTATTATATAAAGCCGACAAAATAGGTTTGTTTTTATTTATCCCCTTTAACTATAAAATGCGACTTATGCAACAGTCATTGAACATCATTGGGGGTGGTGTATGAAAATGAAATGGGCTTTAGAATATAATACCGGTATTGAAGTTATTGATGAGCAACATAAACGAATACTTGATTATATTAATCAGATTGATGATGTAAAAGATGATGAAGATAGACGTCGTATTAAAGATGTTTTAGATAATATTATCGATTATACGCAGTCTCATTTTACTTTTGAAGAAAGTTTACAAGAAGAAGCCGATTATAAATATAGAGTACCTCATAAACGTGTACATGATTTATTTATTAAAAAAATTGAGCTATATCGTGAACGTTTTGAAATGGGTCATACCATTGAAGCCGAATTACAAGAAATTTTGGCTAAATGGCTCATTAATCATATTCAACATGATGATGCCGATTATGTAGGAGCAGTAAAAGAAAATATGATGGGAATCATTAGAGAAAAGGAAAAGAAGAAAGGAAAAAACTGGTTCGCTCGTTTTTTCTCATAACTTTAACTAGAAAAACTCTAAATTATCGTTAGCGCGGCAAACTATCGTTTCGGTGGTTTGCTTTTTTTATGGCGCAAACTTTGATTTTCATGCATGAGACGGGCAAAATATCTATAGACTTTTTCAAGGAATGCATAATGCAGGACATACCTATGTCACGTTGGTTATCGCCTCTTATGGCGTTTTGCTTATCTTTTGTCATCATGGCTACTTTGGCCCCAACTATGGGCATCCAGATTGATCGTCAGCTCGATTTCTGGTTATTGTGGTTTGGTACAATGTTGTTATTGGCATTACCAGTTTGTTATTTGGAAATTGCTTTAGCAAAACGATCTAAAACGACCGCTTTACATGCGCTATCGAGTCTAACTCGTGAAGCAGATAGTTCATCTAAATGGCGTGTGGTTGGCTGGCTTGCTGTTGTTTTTATTCCTTTCTTAGCTGGTAATGTTTTGAGCACTGCAAGCAATATATTAGTTGCACAATTTGCTCCAAGTATTTCTGGGCAAATTATTTTTGCAGGCCTTGCTGTTGCTGCCTTAGTACTATCTTTTATTCCACGTCAAATTCTTATTTTATTAATGACTGTTGGAGTAATTGCTTCTATTGTGTTGGCAAACATGATGGGAACGACTTTACAACCTTGGCATTGGACCAATGTTGAGTTCAAAGAGTGGGGTAATGCAACTGTACTTGCTCTTGTAGCGAGCGGTTTGGGTTTAGGACTTTACTGGCAAAATACAGTGGGTACAGTTAAAGCAGAAGAAGGTGCAACTAAAACTGTGCTGCCAATTTGGTTGGCCCAGCTCATTGCTGTAATTGCTTTTGGCTTTTTTTCGCTTCAAGCTCAATTACCAGTCCTTACATGGATATTTACAGGTGTGATGACTTCTGCGCTATTTGTGCAATTGGCGCGAGAACAATTAGCTCAGCGTCAGCTCATGATTGTTTTACAATGGGTAATTCTTGTTGTTGCCATTGCAATTTGGGCAGTGCCTGAACTTCATCACTTATTTACGCTAATTCTTATGCTTTGGGGCTTACTCATTAGTTTGATCTATGCCATTTTTGCTGGCTGGATTATGAAAATTAGCCATTTGCGTAAATCAATGAATTTCAGCAACGAGCTTTTCTATAATTTATGGCGTATTGCTGTACGAATTGTTTTACCACTTTCAATTGTTCTGGCAATGGTTGCCGTAATTGGACAAAGTCTTTAATGGAACGTACTCAGCAAGTTTGGGTGGCTTTTGCCGCACCAGAACAACAGTTTCTCATTTCTATTCCATTTGTAGAGGGCATGAGTGCTTTGCAGGCAGTACAAGCAAGTGGTTTGTTAAATCAAGTTGAATTGCCAGAACCTCTTCAGCTCGGTGTTTTTGGAGTAAAAGTAGAAGCGGATACAGCATTACATGCGGGTGATCGAGTTGAGGTTTATAGACCTTTAACCATTAATCCAAAAGACATTCGCCGTAATCGTGCAGCGAAGAACCCTGTAGGCCGCTACATTAAAAGTAATCGCTTTAAGCAATCAGCTCAATAAGCAAAACCCCTCAAGTTTTTTCACTTGAGGGGTTTCTTTTTATTAGAAAAAACGATTATAGTGGCGGGGCAGTTAAAATCGCTTCTTTAGAAGCTGGTAAACCTGGTTGCGATTCTGGAATAGTCTCTAAACCTTCAATTTTAGTTACAGTTCCAGTACTATCAAAGTAAATTTTTAAATGCTGACCATGTGCTGCGGGGATTTTCGCTTTTTTAGCATATGTTCCCGGGATATAGTTGTAGATATAGTCCCAACGTTGTGGATTGAGAGGATCAGTCACTGTTGGGCTACCAAGCAAAAAGCGCACTTGCTGGAAATTCATGCCGACTTGTACTTGAGAGGCTTGAGCTTTAGTCAATGGAGTCCCTTGAGGAATATCAACCTTATATACACCAAAGATTGAACAACCAGCTAGGAGTGAAGTGACGAATAACGTCAGCACGAGTTTTTGCATTTTGCTACACTATCCCAATAAATTATGATGCATTTGATCAAAGGATAGATCATACTTCATCTAAATTCTATTGCCTATTCCAACTTGAGATTTGTTGAGAGACCTTTTTTCATGCCTATTTCCAATCAAGATTTGCGCAAAGCTGGACTTAAAGTTACCCTTCCACGAATTAAGATTTTGGAATTATTAGAAAATTCAAAACAACATCATCTTAGCGCTGAAGATATTTATAAGACTTTGTTAGAGCAAGGGGAAGATGTCGGCCTTGCGACAGTTTACCGTGTGTTAACACAATTTGAAGCTGCGGGCATTATTCAACGTCATCATTTTGAAAATAATCATTCTGTTTTCGAAATTATGCAAGAAGATCACCACGATCACTTAGTTTGCCAAAACTGTAACAAAGTTATTGAATTTACTAATGATGTTATCGAGAAAGAACAGCATGCTGTAGCAGACCAACATGGGTTTACCTTAACAGGTCACTCGTTAAATCTCTATGGTTACTGTAATGAACCTGAATGTAAGGATGCATTGCGCAAGAAATAATCGTTTTCACATAAAGAAAACAAATAAAAAAGGAAGGTTACGTTTAACCTTCCTTTTTTTATGAAGAAATTACTGGCGGTCAAAAGTCAAATGCTGTTTTTCTTCTGCAATTTGATCTGGACCTTCATTTGCAAGCTTAATCGTCAAACGTAAATCGTTTGGTGAGTCGGCATGTTTAAGCGCATCTTTATAAGTAATTTGACCTGTTTTATATAAGTCAAATAAAGCCTGATCAAAGGTTTGCATACCGAGTTCACGTGAGCGTTTCATTAAATCCTTAATTTCATGAATTTCACCTTTACGGATGTAGTCTGAAATTAATGGTGAGTTAATTAAAATCTCAATCGCCGCACGGCGTGAATTTCCATCTGGCGTTGGAATAAGCTGCTGTGCAATCATAGCTTTTAAATTAAGTGATAAGTCCATGTAGAGCTGGCTATGACGGTCACTTTCAAAGAAGTGAATAATACGGTCGAGTGCTTGGTTAGCGTTGTTGGCGTGCATTGTGGCTAATACAAGGTGACCTGTTTCAGCAAAGCCAATTGCGTAGTCCATTACTTCACGAGAGCGGATCTCACCAATTAAGATGACATCGGGTGCTTGTCTTAAAGTATTTTTCAAAGCAATTTCGAACGAGTCAGTATCAATACCGACCTCACGCTGAGTAATAATACAGCCCGCATGTTCGTGAATAAACTCAATCGGGTCTTCAATAGTAATGATATGACCTTTAGAGTTATGGTTACGATGGCTGATCATTGAAGCCAACGAAGTCGATTTACCAGTACCTGTTGCGCCTACAAAAATAATAATGCCGCGTTTGGTCATTGATAAATCTTTAAGCACAGAGGGTAACTGTAAGTCATCAATCGAAGGAATTTTCGTTTCAATTCGACGTAGAACCATGCCCGGCATGTCACGTTGCTGAAAAGCACTCACACGAAAACGTGCCGTTTTATCGCGGTTCATGATGGCAAAGTTACATTCACGAGTGTCCGCAAATTCTTTACGCTGCTTCTCACTCATAATCGAATGTAAGAGCTGTCCAATCACTTCGCCAGAAAGGCTATTCTTTGAAATGGGAACAATTTGACCATTAATTTTCATAGATGGTGCAACGCCATCTGTAATAAAAAGATCCGATGATTTTTTTTCAACCATCAGGTTGAGCAAGTCATTAAAATCCATAATTGTACTCTCGCTATTTTGTTATTTTTATAGGAATGATTCAGGCTGTTTTGCCGCAGTACGTGCAGTTTGTGTGCTAATTACACCACGTGACACTAGACCTTTTAAGCTTTGATCAAGCGTTGTCATGCCATAGTTAGCACCAGTTTGAATAGCTGAATACATTTGTGCGACTTTGTTTTCACGGATTAAGTTACGAATGGCAGGAATACCAATCATGATTTCATGTGCTGCCACACGACCGCCGCCGTTCTTTTTAAGCAGAGTTTGCGAAATAACGGCTTGCAAAGATTCAGACAGCATGGCACGTACCATGTCTTTTTCTTCGGCAGGGAATACGTCAATCACACGGTCAATGGTTTTAGCGGCAGATGTGGTGTGAAGTGTACCAAATACTAAGTGACCTGTTTCGGCAGCTGTAAGAGCTAAACGAATCGTTTCAAGGTCACGCATCTCACCGACCAAAATAATATCAGGGTCTTCACGCAGTGCTGAGCGAAGTGCTTCATTAAAGCCATGTGTATCACGATGTACTTCGCGTTGGTTAATGAGGCATTTTTTTGACTGGTGCACAAATTCGATAGGGTCTTCAACCGTTAAAATATGGTCATAACGGTTTTCATTAATGTAGTCCATCATCGCTGCAAGCGTGGTTGATTTACCTGAACCTGTTGGACCTGTTACCAGTACAATCCCGCGAGGATAGTCGCAAATGTCTTTAAAGATTTGACCTAAGCCTAAATCTTCCATGGTGAGTACTTTAGATGGAATGGTACGAAATACTGCGCCAGCACCACGGTTCTGGTTAAATGCGTTCACACGGAAACGTGCAACATTAGGTACTTCAAAAGAAAAGTCAGTTTCAAGCTTTTCTTCATAGTCACGGCGCTGTTTATCGTTCATGATGTCATAAACAAGGCGATGTACATCTTTATGTTCTAAGGCTGGTAAGTTAATACGACGAACTTCACCATCGACACGAATCATTGGTGGCATGCCAGCAGATAAATGCAAATCGGAAGCGCCATTTTTCACAGAGAAAGCGAGTAGCTCTGTAATATCCATAATTTCCCCAAGTAAATCAAAATATGTCATTATTTTGTAGAATAATATACGGCTTTCACCGAGGCTTACCAACACCTCGCTTTAGGTGAAAAGCAAAAAAGTTTTTTGAAAATGAGAACCTTGTCAATGAATTACCTGCAAGATGCGCGGCAGCACGTATTACAGCAAATTAAAACTGCTTGTGAGCATGCTCAGCGTGCGCCTGAAACTGTGCAACTTTTAGCCGTATCAAAAACACATCCAAGTGAAAGATTGCGTGAAATGTATGCAGCTGGGCAAAAGGCATTTGGCGAAAATTATTTACAAGAAGCTTTGGACAAAATTGAAGCTCTGCATGACTTAGATATTGAATGGCATTTTATTGGTCATGTTCAACGCAACAAAACTAAGCATTTGGCTGAAAAGTTTGATTGGGTGCATGGTGTAGATCGTTTGATTATTGCGGAGCGTTTGTCTAACCAGCGTGGTGATGAGCAAACTGCACTTAATATTTGTTTGCAAGTGAATATTGATGGGCAAGACAGTAAAGATGGCTGCGCACCAGAAGAAGTTGCTGAATTGGTTGCTCAAATTAGCCAATTACCAAAAATCAAACTACGTGGCTTAATGGTCATTCCGGCACCGGACAATACCGCTGCTTTTGCAGATGCTAAAAAGCTATTTGATGAGGTGAAAGGGCAACATGTTCATGCGCAAGACTGGGATACATTAAGCATGGGAATGTCGGGCGATTTAGACGCTGCAATTGCAGCAGGTTCAACCATGGTCCGTGTAGGTACAGCTTTGTTTGGTAAGCGTGACCCGATTGAGAAAAAATAACTTTTAAGCGTTAGTTAAATATTTTGTGGTGGAACTGTAATCAATTAATTTAAATTTAATTTTCCTCGCTTATAACCCAAATATTTTATATTTGAGTGCGTAATGTATGGATTTATTGCATGTTTTCATTCTGGCAATCATTCAGGGTTTTGCTGAATTATTGCCAGTCTCTAGTTCCGCACACGTTATTTTAGCTGAAAAGCTCATGGGGTATGATCCATCTGCACCTGATATGACTTTCTTACTTGTAATGTTACATACAGGTACGATGTTTGCAGTGATCGTCTACTTTTGGAAATCTTGGAAAAAGACCTATTTTTCTTCTTGGGAAAGTTTTAAAAAACAAGCCTTCTATATTATTTTGGCAACGCTTATTACAGGCGTGCTTGGTTTAGCGCTTCAATCTTTGATTAAACATGTGTTCTTCGGCGGTGCGAGCAGCTTCGAAATTGAGCACTTGTTTAGTAACTCTAAACTCATGGCGGCTGCGCTGATTTCGGCAGGTATCCTGATTATTTTATCTTCGCGTTTAGATCGCGGTCAGCAAGGTGAAATTAGTTTGCGGAGTGCTTCTATTATTGGGGCAGTGCAGGCGTTATGTTTACCTTTCCGTGGCTTTTCACGTTCTGGTGCAACCATTTCTACTGGTCTATTTTTAGGGGTATCACGTCAAAAGGCTGAAGAGTTCAGTTTTGCTTTGGCTGTGGTATTAACACCAGCAGTAATTTTAAAAGAATTATATCGTTTAGTTCACGCTCAAGGCTTACAAACTGTAGCTCATGGACAAGTGTTCCATTCGATGGTTCCAAGTTTATTGGGCATGTGCTTTAGCTTTGGTGCTGGCCTTTTAGCGCTAAAATGGTTGTCTTCATGGTTAGAACATGGCCGTTGGCATTTATTCGGTCTGTACTGTATTGGTTTCGCGATTGTCGTACTCTGTGTGAATTAATTTTTGATGTTTTAAAAATAAAAAATTAGTACAGGACAATACAAGAAAAAAGGGGCGTAAATAATACGCCCCTTTGTTATATAAGATTTATTAAATTTCAGATAGGAAATCTTGGTAAGTTAACCCACGACTTCAATGGTGCTCGCACCAGCACCAAGTGGTTTCACTTGTATTTGTACTGGAATACGCTCATGCATTTCTTGAATGTGTGAAATAAGAATGACCTGACGACCCTGATTTTGCAATTGGTCTAAAGCATTCATGACCATGTGCAAAGATGAGGCATCCAAAGTACCAAAACCTTCATCAATAAACAGTGATTCAATTTTCATTGAACCCGATGCCATATTGGCGATCGCCAATGATAAGGCCAGTGCAGTTAAGAATGACTCACCACCAGATAAAGAGGCAACTGAGCGAGTTTCCCCATCCATGTCGTGATCAATAATCGCAAGGCTTAAAGACTGATCTAGACGTTTAAGTGTATAGCGTTGAGAGAGCATGGACAGTTGCTGGTTGGCATGTTCAACTAAAATATCTAGGTGATATTGCTGAGCGTAGTCGCGGAACTCTTTACCTTTGGCATCACCGATCAAGCCTGAAATTTTGCTCCAGCGATGTTCTTCTTGCTGAATATTTTGAATTTGCTCGGCGTATTGTTGCTGTTTTGCAAGGTTTTGTTGGTGCACTTCAAGCTTAAGCTTCAGTCGATCACGTACTTCAAGCTGTGCTTTAAGCTCTGCAATATTGTCTTGAATGAGGCTAACAAGCTTTTCATGTTCAATATCTGGCTGAGTTTGTAAATGCTCGTTCAATTGCTCTTGCATGGTCTTAAGGGCAGATGAGGCTTCACTTAATAAACGCTCGGCATGATTAAGTCGGTTACGAATGTCTTGCTCTTGGGCTGAATTAATTTGCATGAGCGCTGTAAGATCAGATGCTTGAAAATCAGCATGGGCCTTTAACCAGTTTTGAATTTGCTCATCAACCTGCTGCTGATGTTGCGAGGTGTGTTGATGTTGATGCTTAAGCTGATCGAGCGCCTGTTTTTGCTGTTCAAAGTGCTGTCTGGTTTGTTCGAAACGCTGTTTAGCTTCATGATACGCGGTTTGTTGCTGCTGACGTTTAGCGTCGTGCTCAATTAACCATTCGTGCGGTTTAATATCAAAGCGACCTGTCATTTGTTGAATGAGTGATACCGCTTTTTCATTATTTTGTTGGCCTTTAAGCGTAATCTCTTTGAGATTTTGATCGATCTCATCAATTTGCTTGGTCATTTGTTCAAGGTTGGCAACTAACATTTTAAGGTCTTGTTGCTGTTGTTCAAAACGCTGTGAAAGCTGTTCTTGTTGTTCAAGTTGCTTGGCGCGTGCATCAAGAATAGTCCAAGTCTGCTTAGCCGTTTGGCTACTCGACTGCTGCCATGCGTGTTGTTCAGCTTCCGATAAACAATCAACAATATGCTGAACTTGTTGTTGCCATTGCTGCGCCGTATTAAGCAAACTTTCATTACGTTGAATCGTTTGAACGAGCTGATTATGTTGTTTAATGGCTTGGGTTAAACGTACGTTTTCTGAGTCAAATGAATTGACAGTAGTTTGCGCGGCTTGTCTGAGTTCATTAAGCGTTTGCAAGATTTGTTCAGGAGCTTGATTAAGCTCAATGTGTAATTGATTGAGGTTAAATGCTTGCTCAAGCTCTTGCTGCAAGCTTGATTGTTTGGCTGTAAGTTGAGTTAAGTACTTCTGAACTTGTTCAAGCTCGGCACTGCACTGGGTGAGGGCATGTTGCTGAGTTTGCCATGCATTAAATTTAGTTTGCTCTAGCGCTACTGCCTGTTGCTCTTGTTGTTGTTGCAAGTCGAATAAAGCTTTAGAGACTGCACTGTCATGAACACGATAGGGATGCTGTGTGCTTCCACACACTAAGCAAGCTTCGCCGTCTTTAAGATTGGCACGTAACTGCTCAATATTTTCTGTATGTAATAAACGCTGCTGTTGTAAAACGTGCTGTAACTTTTCACGTTCAGTTTTTGCTGTTTGGTACTCTTGCTCAGCTAACTGGCAAAGGGTTTTAAGTTGCTGCTCTTGCGCAGAGGTTTGAGTATGTTTTTCAGTGAATTGCTGAAGCTCAGCATAGAGCTCATGATAAATTTTTATTTTTTGCTGAATTAGATCTAACTGCATGATTTGGGCAAGTTTCTGATCTTTATCTTTACGCTGTTGCTCAAGTTTTAAATCAATTTGTTCAACTGTGCCTAGTAAGGCTGTCAGTTGTTCGAGTTCACTTTTAGCTTCCGATAGCTTTTGACGAGCAAGAGTAGGGTTTCCAAGCTGTTGTTCAACTGCTTCATAATTTTGAATAAATTGTCCAAGCTGATGTAGATGTGCTGAAAGGCCTTTATCCAATACAGCATATTGCTGAGTCTGAGTAAGCTGCTGTTGTAAATAAATTTTGTTCTGCTCAAGCTGTGCAATCTGCTGTTGCACAATGTTTTGCTGTTGTTGCAGTGGACTGAGTTTCTGCTCAAGTACATTTTTCTTTTCTTTGCACTTTTTATATTCATCGGCAATAAATGCGCGTTCTTGAATGGACTGTCGAACTTGATTTAAAGCTTGTTGATGCTGTTGCTCAAAATCGAGCGTGTGTTTGAGCTGTTTTTCTGCAAGTTGATATTGTTTTTGTTCCGTTTCAAAAACTTGTAGCAGGTCATTAAATTTGGTCTGAGCTTGCTGAATTTGTGGCTCAAGTTGTTGTAACGTTTGTAAGTTTTGAGCTTGCTGAAAAACTTGTGGGCGTATTTCAGAGAAAACTTCGAGTCGTTTTAATTGCTCGCGTTCACTAGTCAGTTGTTGATATTGATTTTGCTGAGTTTGAAACTGTTGCTGTTTAGCTTGAACTTCTTGCTCAAGTTTGGCTTTACGCTCAAACCATTGTTGTTGTTTGTCTAAGACATTTTTTTGTTGTTCTAACTGTTGATGGTTTTGCTCGGCTTGCTGATATTGCTCGGTAAATGCAGCAATCTCTTCATCAGACAAAATTTCAATGTGGCCTAAGAACTCTTCAAGCTGTTTACGCTGCTTTGCAATATCTGCTGTTTTACGAAAAGCCAGTTCACCAATTTTAGCAAAAATACTGGAGTTGGTTAGGTACTCAAGTAATTCACCACGTTCGCTATCTCGTGCTTTTAAAAATGCAGTGACTTCGGACTGCGCAAGTAATACGGCACGAGTAAACTGTTCAAATGAAAGCTGGGTAATTTGTTTAACTTTTTCATCAACTGCTTTGGCTTTGTCGGCAAGCACCACACCATCGGTTAGGCATTTTAAGTGGCGTTGTACGCTTTGTAATTTACCATTTGGGTTCTCGCGTGCACGTTTAATTTCCCAACGTGCCAAATAGCGTTTTTGATCTTGTGCGATAAAGCAAAGCTCAGCAAAACCATGTCCTGTACCACGGCGTAAGATAGTCAAAGGTGAGTTAGTGAGTAACTCAGAGCCATCAACATCTTTTAATTTGCCATCACTGTCTTTCAAGCGAGGTACCCGATTAAACAAAGCCAGACACATAGCATCTAAAATAGTCGACTTACCAGCCCCAGTTTTTCCCACAATCGCAATGAGACCTGCATGGGCCAGAGGTGCGCTTTCAAAATCAATAAAGTGTTCATCAGAAAGAGATGCCAGATTTTTTATTCGAATGGATAAAATTTTCATGACATATCCTTAAGGTGTTGCATCATTTTCAAGATTTTTTTGTGCTTCTTGTACCAGACTGAGAAAATCTTTTAAGACCGCATCATCGGCGCTGTAACCTTGTTTTTCCCAGATATTTTGAAAGAGTTTTTCTGGTGTTGGCGGTTCAAGAGCGATTTGCTGAGTGGTATTTGAATCGGTGGTGTCTTTATTCACATATTGACGTGAAATACGCACTAAGCGGTAGCGGTCAGGCGGTAGAGCCGCTTCAAACTGCTGACGTAGATTAGGTTGTGGCGGCGTTAAACTATAATATTCAATATCCACATATTCACGGTGGTCAATATTCTCAATCACGCCGCTTGGTAAGGCTTTGAGTTGTTGCAGCACTTCATTTAATTCACCACGAAGGCGGTGCAATTGTATACAACGTGGAATTTCTACAGCTTCAAATTGTAAACGGCTGTCTGTGTCTTGAGTCGGGTCAATTTTGACCTCAACCACTTGATGCTTATAGTTAATTTCACTAAAGGAAAGTGGAATGGGTGAACCGCTATAACGAATGTGCGGCTGACCTACTTTTTGTGGTTTATGTAAGTGCCCTAAAGCGACATAGTCAACAGCATCTTCAAATAATGTCGTTGAAAGCGCTTCTTCATTACCAATAATAATTGGGCGTTCAGAGTCGGACGTTTCCCCACCTTGCATATGGGCATGCGACATCAAAATAAGCGCTTGCTCTGGTGTCTTACGACGTTTGGCTTCGGCAATGAGTTGCTGGTGCAAATAGGCAATCGCATTTTTGCTGTTGGTGGTATGTTCGTTAAAGCCCGTAATTTCGGCCGAGCGTAAAAAAGGCAAGGCAAGGCACCACGCCACAATATCTTGATTTTTATTGTAAATAGGCAAAAGTAGTCGATCGAGATCTAGGGTTTTATCTTCATTCCAGCGAACCACGCCCACGGTTTTTGCATTGTATTTTTCTAAAAGTGGTTCGACCTGTTCAATACGGTAGCCTGAGTCATGGTTACCCGCAATCATGAGCGTTTGCATGTGCGGTGCAATGCGATGTGCATCTGCTAAAAATTGGTAGAGTTGCTTTTGTGCCTGAGAACCTGGGTTAATGACATCAAAAATATCGCCAGCAATGAGCAGGGCATGCGGTTGTTTTTCGTGAATTTGAGTGAGTAACCAGCTTAAAAATTGTTGGTGTTCGTAGTGGCGTGAATGATTATAAAAAAACTGCCCCAAATGCCAGTCAGAAGTATGTAGAAAATGTACGGACATAGAAACAGACATCAACCCAAAATAAACACAGATACGTTAGCATAAATTGGCAGAAGATTTTATCAAGACATTTTAAAGTGCTCGTTATTTAAGCCAGCCGTAAAACCTGAATTAAATTGTTCCTTTTAAACCCTGCTTTGTTACTATCAGGTCAAACCATGAACTTTGAGAATAAAATGACCATTCATGAATACCAAGTAAAAATACAGTGGGAAGGTAATACAGGTACAGGCACTTCATCTTATCGTTCATATAAACGAGACTTTAGTATTCAACATCCTCAAAAGGTCACGATTCAAGGTTCATCAGACCCTGCCTATTTAGGCGATGTGACTAGATGGAACCCCGAAGATTTATTGGTTGCTTCCGCCTCAGCTTGTCATAAGCTTTGGTATTTACACCTATGTGCAGTCAATCATATTCACGTACTGAGTTATGTCGATCATGCACTTGGATTTATGGAAGATACAGATCCAGTTAAACGTGGTCACTTTACCCAAATTACTTTAAGACCAGAGATTGTTTTAGAAAAAGGTGCTGACCAAGAGTTGGCTGCGAAACTGCATGAAGAAGCACATCATGAATGCATGATCGCCAATTCGGTAAATTTCCCAATTACATGTGAAGCCACTTTTAGCTTTGACGAATAATTAATATGAAATAGCCACCGATAAAAAAAGCGGTGGCTATACATTAAAAATAAATAGAGTTGTTAGATAAAATCTTTAAGCTGCATTTTCATCGGCTTGAAAAATACCAAAAACGTTGTGGTCTAAATCGACAAAGTAACCATGCCAAGCGCGACCAGGAATGGCGAATTTATCCATTGCGACAATACCGCCTTGGGCTAAAATTTTTTCAGCAACTTCATCGAAGTTTTCCACATGAATTGAACAGGTAAATGCATTGGTGCCATATTCCATTGGAGGCGTTTGAGCGGGACGTTTTAAAAGGCCGCCCATAATTGAAGGGGTTTCGATACGGTAGTATTCAATTGGTAAGTTTGGATCTAATTTAAATTGCCAGCCGAACACAGCTTGATAAAACTGCGAGTCGCGAGCAGGGTTTGAAGACTGGATTTCAAAATAGGCAATATTGTTCATATTATTTAAAACATATTTTTATGGTGTAAAAAGTATACGCATGGCTTTCATGGCTATGAAATAACGATTGTGTATGTTGAGCGTAAAATGAACGTGCTAGAAAATAAAAACCGACGATTCGAGTGATGAGAGAATCGTCGGTCAAAGACTTCATCAAGGGTTTGGCTGCTAACAAAACCTAATCTGAAGGAAGAAAGAGTCGTAATGAAAGGTCACCGAAACAATTTTGCGGATGCCGTGCAAAGGAAGTATTCGGTTGCTGCGACCTTGTTACTCTATATAACGTCAAGAGATTCGGATTGGTTGACAGAAAAATGAAAAAAAATCGAAAAAAATTTATAATTATTTTTTGAACCCATAAATTAGGCAAAAATATGACCAAATTACGTTCTTACTTTCTCTGGTTTTTTGCTATATGCATCATACTTACCTTAATTGTAGGCGTTGTTGCAGCACTATTGCCAGCGAGTGTAGGTGGTATTTTAACAGCCGTTCCATATTTAGGCGCAATGATTTTTGTCTTATTTAGATTTTTAAAGAAAGAACGCCGTGCTCCGACTGTACAAGAAAAAAAGAAATTTACTTTAGGCTTTACCCTGATTTTTTGGGGCTATAACTTATGCGGTGTTTTATTTGGTTTGTTTTTATTTTCAAGACAAGACCCTGAAATTTTGCAAAACTTTATGCTTTACCTCAAGCAGCCTCAGTTCTTAAGTATTATGGTCATTATGATTTTAATGCTGGCTATTCCGCTTTATTTAATTACCTACTGGTTTTATGGCAAACAGGCACAACGCATGGCTGACAAAATGTTGAATGTGCAATAGATCACTACAAAAACAGCTACGATTAAATATAAATGAGTTTTATATAATGAAATAAAACAGTTGTCCTCAGCTTAGGAGGAAATATGAATAAGAATGTATTAATCACGGGTGCTAGTGGTTTTATCGGAACGCACTTAATTAAGTTCCTATTACAAAAAAATTATAATGTGATTGCTGTTACACGGCAGGCTGGAAAGGAATCTGACCATCCTGCCTTGCAGTGGGTACAAAAGTTCGAAGATATTACGACCCGTCAAATTGACTATGTGGTGAATTTGGCTGGTGCAAATATTGGTGAGAAACGCTGGACCGAGTCACGTAAAAAACAACTCATCGAAAGCCGTGTAAACACGACCCGAAAATTGTATGCATGGCTCAAGCAATCTCAAATTTTTCCTGAAGTAATTGTTTCAGGTTCAGCGATTGGCTACTACGGTATAGACGATCAAGAAAAGTGGGCAGAGGCGTGCACTGAACAAAGTGCACCACAGGCTATTTTTATGTCCAAGCTTTGCCAAGAGTGGGAACAAGCAGCTTTAGCAGATACTCAGCAAAACACTAAAATTATTCGTTTAGGCGTAGTGTTTGGGCAGGGTGGTGGCATTTTGCCTAAAATGTTATTTCCGATTCGACTCAATTTAGTCGGTCAAATTGGTCATGGCCGTCAACCTGTGGTTTGGGTACACATTGAAGATGTGTTAAATGCCATCGAGTTTATATTTAAGCATCCTCAATCTGCTCAAACTCATAATGTGGTGGCACCAGAAAACGTGACTCAAAAGGTATTTGTTGAACAAGCAGCAGAGGTTTTAAATAAGAAACCAATATTATCAACACCAAGCACGGTTTTTCGCTGTTTGTTAGGGGAACAATCGCAATTGATCTTAAATGGGCAATACGTCAAACCCGCTGCCTTACAAGCAGAGGAATTTGAGTTTGCTTATCCTCAATTAAAAGCAGCTTTAGAGAATATACTCGCCTCAGGCTAAGATTTTATTTTGTAGGCGCTCTGGCGAATATGCTTTAGCATCAACTAATGTCGGTTGACCTAGCATAAGTTGACGGAGCAATTGTGCAGAGCCTGCGCCCATACAGAGACCATTTCTAAAATGACCAAAGTTTGCCCAGAGGTTATCCATTTCAGGCATTTTGCCAATATAGGGAACGCCATTTGGTGAGCTTGGTCTTAGGCCTGCCCAGCGCTGTACGATCGGGAAATCGGCCAGTTCAGGCACCATTTCTAAACACGCTTCTAAAATATTGTGCTGAGTCGTTTCGTCGGTAGAAGTGTCAAAGCCACGATGTGCCATGCTAGACCCACACACAATATGCCCGTCCATACGTGGAATCAAATACATGACTCGATTCATACACATGGTCGGTAGCCAGTGAGCAGGGGTTTTAAATAACAGCATTTGACCTTGAACAGGTTCGACTGGAATGTCGAGTTGCAATTGAGAGTTCCAGTAATGGCTCCAAGCGCCCGAAGTTATTACAAAATGGTCTGCTGTATATTTGCGACCATCTTCGGTTTGGAGCACCTGTATCACATCACCTTGTTGAATTAGTTTTTTAACAGCAGCGTGTTCAAAAAACTCAACATTTGGATGTTGTTTTAAATAACTAATGAGAGACTGTAATACGCGAGGGTTACGGATATTAGACAGTTCGGGGAAATAAATCGCTTCTTGAAACTGATCGGAAATATGTGGATTAACTTGTTCTAGGGCATCGCGCTGTAAATATTCACAGCGTTGCATCGGTTCTTGATGCTGCTCGGCGTAGGAAAGCCCCACGTCAAAATCTTCTTCATCAAAAATGAGCATGCCTGTGTCATGAATTTCAAAATCAATGCCTGTAACAGGGTAGAGTTTTTGGTTCCATGCTTGATAAGAGGCTTTGCCAAATTGAGCAAGTTGGTTCACTGCATGCACATAACGCCACGGGTACATCGGAGAAAGAATACCTCCGCCAGCCCAAGAGGCTGCTTGTCCCGCTTGTTGTTGATCAAAAATGCTGACTTTACAGCCTTGTTCAACCAACTCCAGCGCAGACATTAATCCACTTATGCCCGCGCCAATGATTGCAATATGCATGCAGTGTTATCCTTTCTTTCTCTGCGAACTTAGTTCATTTCCTTGAGTTTTTCAGCAGCGGTTTCTGCAAAGTAAGTCCAGATTCCGTCTGCACCAGCGCGGCGGCAGCACATGAGTGATTCTAAAATCACTGAATCTGATAACCAGCCATTTTGAATTGCGCCCGCTAACATGGCGTATTCGCCACTCACTTGATAAATAAATGTCGGAACACCAAAGGTATCTTTCACTTCACGTACTACATCCAGATATGGCATGCCCGGTTTTACAATCACCATGTCTGCGCCTTCTTGAATATCAAGCGCGATTTCATGTAATGCTTCGGCACGGTTGGCAAAGTCCATCTGGTAGTTATATTTATTACCACCTTTTAGGTTGGATGCAGAGCCAACAGCATCACGGAACGGGCCATAGAAGCTAGATGCATACTTTGCAGAGTAGGCCATGATGTTGGTGTAGATGTGACCATTGGCTTCTAAAGCCTGACGAATTGCGCCAATACGGCCATCCATCATGTCACTTGGTGCAATCACTTCGGCACCAGCTTCTGCGTGACTTAAGGCTTGTTTAATCAAGCATTCTACAGTCTCGTCATTGAGCACATAGCCTGTCTCATCAATAATGCCGTCTTGACCATGCGTGGTATATGGGTCGAGGGCACCATCGGTAATTAAAACCATTTCTGGTAATTCTTTTTTAAGCAAACGGCAAGTAGTTTGTACTAAACCATCTTCATGCCATGCAGCTTCTGCGGTCAGGCTTTTATCTTCTTGCGGGGTAACTGGAAAAAGAGCCAGTTTTGATACGCCCAATTCCAGAAGTCTTTCAGCTTTTTTCAGTAACAAATCTGCCGACAAACGCTGAATGTTTGGCATACTTGGAATATCTTGGGTCTGATTTTGTCCCGGTAATACAAATACTGGATAAATCAAGTGATTGGTAGTGAGCTGTGTTTCGCTGACCATCGCACGCAACTGGTCATTTTTACGGATACGGCGCATGCGAGTGGCTGGAAATGCAGGACGATTGAACGTATAAGTCATAACAATCTCGATGTTCGGTATTACACTAGGATAGGTTGGCGGATATTCCATTACTGTCAACCGACTGCTGTATTGTAGCCCCATAATGCTGGATTTGTACAAAATTATGGGTGTTTATCATGCTTTTAAATTTAGGCAATGTATGAGTGATGAAAAGAAAAATTGGACTGGGAACATCCATTTAGGTGCAAAAACTGATCTGACTGTGGTGCTCAACCAATTATGTAAGGCGTTTAATAGCTCTCCTTTTTTTAAGCATAGTGGAATGATTATGCGTGTGGTAGATGGCCACATTGAAGGCTATATCGAGATGCAACCCAACCTGATTGGTAATCTGGCATTTCAGATTTTGCATGGCGGCGTTGCTGCAACTTTGCTCGATAGTATTGGTGGAATTGTGGCAATGGAACATCTCTATCGCCGTTCGACTCCAGAAACTTTAACCGAAACCATTAAGCAAGTATCACGCTTGGCAACTGTCGATATGCGGGTAGATTATTTGGCTCCAGGACGCGGTAAGTATTTTATTGCACGTGCGGAAGTGTTACGTTTAGGTCGTAAGGGCTGCACTATGCGCATGACGATGGTCAATGATGAAGATAAAGCCATCGCAGCAGGGATTGCTTCATATGCCTATTAGTAGGCGATGAATTGAACCATTTTAAAGCGCCATGTGCGCTTTTTTTAGTGCTTAAAAAGCTGGAATTTTCATAAAAACTTTGAGATAAACATTAATTTAATTAGAACGAACGCATGAGTTATATTTTTTTATTCTCGTATTGTGAGGTTTTAGCGTTAAAATTGACTGCTTTGACAATGCGATATGTCTTGTTTATAGAAAAATAAAAACTCTATAACAAGGTGTAGTGCGAGATTGATGGCAAAGCCAACTCATCTTTAGGAACATACCATGACTGATGCACAAAGCAATGTACAAGAAACAGTGCCAACAACATCTGCCTCGGATGACAACAACCAAAACAAGCGCAAAAAATTTCTTGGTTTTTTTGCGCTCATTTTATTGATCGCCGCTATTTTGTATGCAATTTGGGCATTATTTTTAAATCACTCTGTAAGTACAGATAATGCCTATGTCGGTGCAGAAACCGCGCAAATTACCTCAATGGTGAGCGGTCAGGTCGCTCAGGTTTTGGTAAATGATACTCAAACAGTTCATCGGGGTGATGTGCTGGTTCGTATTGATGAACGTGATGCCAAAATTGCATTGGCTCAAGCTGAGGCAGAACTTGCTAAAGCAAAACGCCAATACAAACAGACTGCGGCAAACAGTAGTTCTTTAAACTCCCAAGTTGTGGTTCGTGCTGACGAAATTAACAGTGCCAAAGCACAAGTTGCACAAGCACAGGCCGACTACGATAAAGCTGCTTTAGAACTCAACCGCCGTACGCAGCTTGCTGCCTCTGGAGCGGTATCTAAAGAAGAACTCACCAAGGCACAAAGTGCGGTTGAAACAGCTAAAGCAGGGCTAGAGCTTGCTAAAGCTGGTTTAGCACAAGCGTCTTCAAGCCGTAAAGCTGCTGAAAGTACTTTAGCTGCTAACGAAGCATTAATTCAGGGTGTAAGCGAAACATCGACTCCGGATGTACAAGTTGCGCAGGCCCATGTTGAACAAGCACAGCTTGATTTAGAGCGTACCGTCATTCGTGCGCCAGTTGATGGTGTTATTACGCGCCGCAATATTCAAGTTGGTCAACGTGTTGCACCGGGTACGAGCATGATGATGATTGTGCCGCTGAACGAGTTATATGTAGATGCGAACTTTAAAGAAAGTCAGTTGAAAAAAGTCCGTCCGGGTCAACCAGTGACACTGACTTCAGATTTATACGGTGATGACGTTGAATACCACGGCAAAGTGGTAGGCTTCTCTGGTGGTACAGGCTCTGCCTTTGCCTTAATTCCGGCTCAAAACGCAACAGGTAACTGGATTAAAGTAGTTCAACGCTTACCGGTTCGTATTGCACTTGACCCGAAAGAACTTGCTGAACACCCACTGCGTGTTGGCTTGTCGATGGAAGCAAAAGTCGACTTATCTGCGAAGTAAACGCTTATGAAAACGCAAACACCTTTTGCCGAGTTAAGCGGTGGTCGTTTACTACTGGCAGCGTTTGTTATTGCCTTGTCGAACTTTATGGTCGTGCTTGATACGACCATTGCCAACGTATCTGTACCACATATTACCGGTAATCTTGCTGTTTCAAGTACACAAGGGACATGGGTTGTTACGTCCTATGCAGTTGCAGAAGCGATTTGTGTACCTTTAACGGGCTGGCTGGCAGGCCGCTTTGGAACGGTGCGGGTCTTTATCTTTGGTTTAATTGGCTTTACGGTCTTTTCTTTCCTATGCGGTTTGGCAACATCGTTAGAAATGTTGGTGTTTTTCCGTATTGGGCAGGGCCTTTGTGGTGGTCCACTTATGCCACTCAGCCAAACCTTGCTTATGCGTATTTTCCCTCAAGAAAAGCATGCGCAGGCAATGGGCCTATGGGCAATGACCACAGTCGTTGGGCCAATTTTAGGACCAATTTTGGGTGGTCTGATTAGTGACAACCTGTCTTGGCACTGGATTTTCTTTATTAATTTACCTGTCGGTATTGTCTGTGTATTAGCAGCAATGCGCTTGTTAAGAGTAGCCGAAACAGAAACCATTTCTTTAAAAATTGATACGGTTGGTTTAGGACTGTTGGTACTTTGGATTGGTGCGCTACAACTCATGCTCGACTTAGGGCACGAACGCGACTGGTTTAATAGTACCAGCATTGTGGTGTTAGGCTTAGCTGCCGCCATTGGCTTTGTGGTGTTCCTGATATGGGAACTCACCGACAAGCACCCCGTGGTGGATGTCAAAGTCTTTAGGCATAGGGGCTTTGCCATATCGGTACTGGCCTTGTCACTCGGCTTTGGTGCGTTCTTTGGCAGTATTGTATTGATACCGCAGTGGCTGCAAATGAACCTTTCTTACACCGCCACGTGGGCCGGATATTTAACCGCAACCATGGGCTTTGGTAGTTTGACCATGTCACCGATTGTGGCAAAGCTTTCGACCAAACATGACCCACGCGCACTGGCAAGTTTCGGTTTGATTTTGCTGGGTATAGTGACCTTGATGCGGGCATTCTGGACCACAGATGCCGACTTTATGTCACTGGCTTGGCCCCAAATCTTGCAAGGTTTTGCTGTACCGTTCTTCTTTATTCCACTCTCCAACATTGCGCTTGGTTCAGTACTCCAGCAAGAAATTGCATCTGCTGCGGGTCTCATGAACTTCTTAAGAACCATGGCAGGGGCGATTGGTGCTTCAATTGCAGTGACAGTCTGGGACGACCACGCTAAAGTTGCTCGTAGTGAAATGGTATCAAACCTGAACCCAACTGAAGTACAAAACAACCTTCTGCAAAATGGTTTTACGACTGACTCGACCTTAGGAATCATTTCTAACCTTGTCGATAAAGAAGCCATTACCATGTCGGCAAACCATGTATTTTTGCTGTTTGCGATCGTGTTTGTTTTTGCGGGATTAGTGATTTGGCTGTGTCCAAAACCCAAACAGGTCAGCGGCATGCCTTCTCACTAAACATAAAAAAGCATCTCTTCGGAGGTGCTTTTTTTAGGCTTACTAAAAAATGAGTGAATTTATAAATAGCAGATTTCGTTTACATTTAAAGAAATAAAACATGCCAGAATTGGGCAAATCAGTTATAAAAGAATGTGATATCAAGCAAGGAGGCACAACACAGGGCACAGCGTAAATAGCCTTAATCATTTAATATTATTAAAATCTTATTTTTATCAAAGATTAAAAAAACTTAATACCTGAAAACAAAGAAGCTTGCATGGCAATTGCATGGATAGGCAGGCGTATATATTGGAGTTATCACGTGAATAAAAGATATTCATTTTTGTTCAGTAGTTTATTAGCAGTCGGTTTATTACAAGGATGTGGAGATGACTCCTCGTCAGATCAGCCCAAGGATGATTCAAATACAACCCCACCCAATTTAATTGTTGATAATGACCCGACCAGTTGTAGCAAACTAGCCCAAGACGGTTCAAGCGTAGTGGTCGGTTCAAACCAAAATGGTGACCCCGCCGCGCCAGAAGGTGCATCGGGTTATAGACTCGGTAACACTGTTAAATACGTAGATAAATATATGGTGGTGGCAAATACACCACTCGCGGTAAAAGCTGGCTGTGATGTTTTAAGAGCAGGTGGTAGTGCAGTCGATGCAGCCGTAGCGGTACAAGCGGTGTTAGGTTTAGTCGAGCCACAATCGAGTACCATTGCTGGTAGTGGCTTTATGATGTATTACGATGCCAAAACCAAACAAGTCACGGCTTATGATGGCCGCGAAACCGCACCTGCCGCAGCCAACGAATATTATTTAATTCGCCAAGATATATATGATCCAAATTCACCAGCACCTGTGCCAAGTGCGCGCCGTAGTGGTCGCTCGATTGGCGTGCCGGGTGTGATGCGTTTGCTTGAACAAGCACAAAAAGAACATGGCAAACTCAAATGGAACCAGCTTTTTGGTGAAGCGATTGGATTGGCTGACAACGGATTCCGTATTCCGGGCCGCTTGGCAGATGCAATTGCAAGTAATGCAAGCAGCTTAGCACTCGATGCAAATGCAATGGCAACCTATTTCTACCCAGATGGTTCACCACGTAAAGTCGGTGAGACCATGACCAATAAAGCCTATGCAAAAACCCTAGAAGCCCTTGCCACGCAAGGCGCAAATGCACTGCATACTGGCCCGATTGCCCAAGCCATTGTGGCAAAAGCAGGCCAAACACTAGGGGACGATCCAGCAAGAACTCCAATTACCCCAAGTTTAATGACTTTGCAGGATTTATCGAACTATCAGGTTAAAAAACGCGACCCGATTTGTACGACGTATCGTGAGCGTTACTATGTTTGTACCATGCCGCCTCCATCTTCGGGAGGGATTGCGGTTGCGCAAACGCTGGGTATTTTAGAAAACTTTGATATGTCGCTTTACCCACCTAAAAACCCTGAAAATGAAGGCGGTGTGCCCGATGTGATGGGCGTGCATTTAGTGTCTGAGGCAGAGCGTTTGGCCTACGCTGACCGCGATAAATATGTGGCAGATACCGACTTTGTCGCTTTACCAGCGCAGGGTATTGCAAGCTTTATTGATAAAAACTACCTGAAACAACGTGCAGCACTGATTAACCCGAACCAAAGTATGGGCGTTGCACCAGCGGGTAATTTCAATCCAGCTTCGGGAGTTGACACCACTGTTGAACACGGTACAACTCAGTTCACGATTGTAGATGCCTATGGCAATGTGGTTTCAATGACATCGACTGTTGAATCGAGCATGGGCTCATTCCATATGGTCGATGGTTTCTTGCTGTCGAACCAGTTAACTGACTTTAGTGCGAACCCTTATGACAGCACTGGGGCACTGGTTGCTAACCGTGTAGAAGGAGGCAAACGCCCACGGAGTACCATGGCGCCAACAATAGTGTTTAAAGGCACTACGCCAGATGAGTTTTATATGACAACAGGTTCACCAGGTGGCGGTACGATCATTCAATATGTGGTTAAAACTTTGGTGGGTGCGCTGGACTGGAACTTAAATGCACAGCAGGCTACCTCGCTTGTTAACTTTGGTGCGACCAATAGTAAAAACACCAATGTAGACAGCTCAAATGTACAGCTTTCTTTAGTTGATCTGATTGAAGGCTTAAAAGCAAAAGGGCATGGCATTTCTAACACTGCGCAAACCAGCGGTATTTCAACGATTATGAAAGTAAATATAAATAATCAAAGTAAATATGCAGGTGGGGTAGACCCACGCCGTGAAGGTATTGTGTTAGGCAATGGAGCCTTATAGACCACACTTTAAAAAAGCTGTCATTTTTGGCAGCTTTTTTTATATGGCCCTTGAAAAAAACAAAAGACACTCAATTATGTAAATATGTTCATCAGTAGCAGACTGTTGATAAAATGCACAGTATTTTATTTTAGTTATGCTATGATGTTCAGACATTCATGGGGATGTTATTGGCTTCGACGCTGGTGATGAAACTCATAGATGCATGCCGAGAGCGCATTTTCTCTCGTAAATCAAATTTGCATATTTTAGTCGCAAACGACGAAACTTACGCTCTAGCTGCCTAAGGGCAGTTTGTCCGCTTCCTAGAATACTTGTGGTTTAGGAACCCGACCGTAGCGCACGCACACAAGTCCGTATAGAGTCAAGCCTCGGGGCTTTATACCAAACTTAGAGGATCGCAACTTGTACCCTGTTCGTCGGGTCACAAGGTGTTAAAACAATAGACGATATCTAAGCATGTAGTATTCTCGAGCGTAGTGCTGGCGGACGCGGGTTCAACTCCCGCCATCTCCACCAAGATTCGTGAAAAGCCCTGAAACGTAAGTTTCGGGGCTTTTTATTGATTGTTTTATTAGTTATGGGCTTAAAATATAGAATTATCCAGCTTGGATTAGATTTATTCATCCCAATTTAATATGGAAAAAAGTACATTTAGCATTGTATGCACATACGAACTCATCTGATAAAAATGAAGGTGATGTAATACGGTGACGTACAATGAAGCAATCTATTAAAGAAAAATTTACAGATGGTTTGCCAGTAAATTCTTACTGAATCATCCAAACGATATCGTCAGTTTCTTAAAAGTTTATTTTTCTTGGAGTAAACCATAGGGAAGGGCAGTTCGTGGTAATAGATAGAGTCCCTTTTAGTAACATGAGCCCTATGATAAGCCAACCAATGTTTTCTCATGATCGTAGCAGTATAGTTTGTCAAAATATTTAGAGAATTTTAACTCTATTTAAAACATTAAATTAATTCTAAAAGCTATGTTTTAAACCGAAGACTATCTATTACAATGATCTCAATTCTTAAATTTTATTGACCTGCTTTATAGTCTGAAGCAAGTTAAAATTTCACTTGTAGGTAAAAAATGCCACTAACTTTGAGCCAATTAGAAAACCATCTTTTTAAAGCCGCAGATATTTTGCGTGGAAAGATGGATGCTTCTGAATTTAAAGAATATATTTTTGGTATGTTGTTTATTAAACGCTGTTCAGATGTTTTTGAAGAAAGTAGAGAGCGTTTGATCAGAGAGTTTATTGAAGCGGGTCATTCTGAAGAGGAGGCTCAAGAAGCGGCTAAACTTAAGGAATTTTATAAAGAAGAAGGATCTTTTTGGGTGCCTGAAGAGTCACGTTATGATTTTCTCGTAAAACATGCGCATAACAACGTTGGCGATTATCTCAACAAAGCCCTCGGTGGTCTTGAGGTGAATAATGTAAGTCTAGAAGATGTTTTAGAACATATCGACTTCAATAGAAAAATCGGTAAAAGCCGAATTAAGGACATCAATTTACGACAGCTTATTTCACACTTTGCGACGTATCGTCTAAGAAATGAAGACTTTGAATTCCCTGATTTACTCGGGGCGGCATACGAATACCTGATTGGTGAGTTCGCAGATTCTGCAGGTAAAAAGGGCGGTGAATTCTATACACCTCGTTCAGTTGTTCGATTGATGGTACGGATGATGCGTCCTCAACAACATCATCATGTTTATGATCCATGTTGCGGTTCTGGCGGGATGCTCATTCATGCAAAAGAGTATATGGATGAACATGGTCAGGATGGACGTAAAGCGAATCTGTATGGACAAGAGGCCAATGGTACAGTTTGGTCTATTGCTAAAATGAATATGCTGTTACATGGTATTAGTTCAGCAGACTTGCAAAATGATGACACACTTGAACATCCTCGCCACTTAAAAAATGGTGAACTACGTCGTTTTGACCGGATTTTGACTAACCCCCCATTTTCGATCCCATGGGGCAGTAAAGATAAAAATGAAAAAGGGGAAATTGCTTGGAAGCCTGATTTTTCAGATGTACGTTTCCCTTATGGTGAGGTGAAATTAGGCTCTAAAAAGGCGGATTTAATGTTTGTGCAGCACATGTTGGCTGTTTGTGCAGATGAAGGGTTAGTTGCTACCGTTTTGCCACACGGGGTGTTATTCCGTATTGGCGAAGAAAAGACGATTCGTCAGGGCATTATTGATGATGATTTATTAGAAGCTGTCATCGGTATTGCACCAAACTTGTTTTATGGTACAGGTATTCCAGCATGTATCTTAATTTTACGTCAGCGTAAAAATGATGCGTCTGAGCGTATTAGTGGAAAACCGCAAAATCGACAAGGCAAAGTATTATTTATTAATGCTGATCGTGAATATTTTGAAGGCCGTGCTCAAAACTATCTTTTACCTGAACATATCGAAAAAATTGCTTCAACTTATGAAAATTTCTCTGAGTTGGATAACTTCTCTAAAATTGTTGATTATCAAGAGATTGTAGATAATGACTACAACCTTAATATTCGTCGCTATGTGGATAACACGCCTGAACCAGAGCCTCAGGATGTTCGAGCACATTTAGCCGGTGGAATTCCTAAGCGTGAAGTTTCAAATAAAGCGCCTTTATTCCAAGCACATGGTCTATATGCATCGGCTTTGTTTGTTGAACGTGATGAAAAGTACTATGACTTTTTATCTGAGATGCAATCAAAAGCAGAGTTTAAATCTTTAATCTCGCAACAAGCTTCAGTCTTGGCGAGAGAAGCAGAAATTAAAGCATCATTTGAAAAGTGGTGGTCAGAAAACGCAAGCTCCATCACAACATTGGTTGGTGAGAAAAGCTTTGTAAATGTCCGTCAGCAATTACTTGAAAGTTTTAGTCAAACTTTGAATCAAGTAGGTATGCTCGATAACTTCCAAGTTAAAGGGATGATTGCAGGTTTTTGGTATCAAGCAAAATATGATTTCTTGACCTTAATGGCACGAGGTTCAAGTGGCGTAGTGGATGCTTGGCGTACAGGTATCGTGACTGCACTTAAGGACAAGACTCGTAAAGAAAGTCCACTTGAGCATAAGCTAGTAAAATTCCTAATGGGGGATTTTGTTGATGACTTAGAACAGTTGAATGCGAAGAAGACTGAGCTTGAAGGTCAGTTAGCTGCTTTAGAAGGTACAGAGTCAGATGAGGAAGAAAGTGAGTTTGATCAAGTTTCGATTAAAGACTTGAAAGAGCAGAAGAAGACAAAAGAGGCTCAAATTAAGCCACTCAAGCAATCTGTGAGAGCCCTTGAAAAAGAGCGTAAAGCTTTAAACGTACAATTGAAAAAACTGCAAAAAGATGCATTGCTAAATCAGGATATAATTGCAAGCATTGATGCACAAATTCAAGCGATTGATAATCAGGCAAGCAAATTGCATAGTCAAATCCAAGTGATTGAAAATGAGCTTAAACCAGTCTATGACGCCTTAGAAGCTTATGCTGCTGTTGAAGCTGAGTTAAAAGAAGCAAAACAAGCTGTGTCTGAAAAAGAAGCACAATTTGTCGAGCACTTAAATCAAGCAGTTGATGGTTTAGATGAGGATCAAGCAGCAACTTTAATTTTGAATATTTTGCATAACGATATGACTCAAATTTTAAATCGTTATATCAATATTCAACGTCAGGCTGTGGTGCAATGTTTTGAAATTTGGTGGGATAAATACAAAGTTACCTTAAATGAAATTGAACAAGAGCGAGAGAAAGTCGCATCTGAATTATCAGGTTTTTTAAAGGAGCTTGGTTATGTTTGATCAATTTCCCAAGGTGAAACTCTCAGAAATTTGTTCCATTAATATTGGTGGCACACCTGCTAGAGAAGTTGCTAAGTTTTGGGCTGAGTCCCATGATGGTGTGGCATGGGTTTCTATTGCGGATATGAAACAGAAATATATATCTAAAACCAAAGAGTATATTTCTAAGACCGGAGCTCTTAGCAGTAATGTTAAATTAATTCCTGCGGGCTCATTATTAATGAGCTTTAAACTTACCGTTGGCAAAGTAGCGATAAATACAGTAGACCTCTACTGTAATGAAGCGATTGCTTTTTTTAAACCATTAAATGATTCAGTTTCATTGGAGTGGCTTTTACATGTTTTGCCATTAGTTACTGCTAATACAGTAACTGATACTGCGGTGAAAGGTGCAACGCTTAATAAAGAGAAGATTAATAATCTAGATATTCCTTTGCCTGAAATCGCTGTTCAAAGAAAAATAGTAAAAGTTCTAGATACTTTAGATTTAGAGATAGAGCAGACCAAGGGTGTAATTGGCAAGTTAGAAAATTCTAAAGCAGGTCTTTTAAAAGACTTGCTAACTCGTGGTGTAGACTCACATGGAAAACTTCGCCCAAGTTATGAAGATGCACCGGATCTTTATCAAGAGACCGAATTAGGATTTATTCCGAAAGAGTGGGGTATTGTTAAATTAGAGGACATCGCTGACGTTAGTCGTGGTAAGTTTACACATAGGCCTAGAAATGATCCGGCATTCTTTAATGGAGCTTATCCATTTATCCAAACAGGCGATGTTTCTAGAGCGAAAGGGGGGATTGTTGAAACATATTCGCAAACCTTGAGTTACAAGGGAACAAAAGTTAGTCAGGAGTTTCCAAAAGGTACAATCGCTGTGACTATTGCAGCAAATATTGCTGATACCGCTATATTAGGTAGAGCTATGTATTTCCCTGACAGTGTTGTTGGTGTTGTTCCTTTTGACATGAGCGTATCCCGATTTATTGAACTCTGCATACGATCTAACAAAAAAAGTCTTGATGCAAAAGCTCCTCAAAGTGCTCAAAAAAATATTAACTTGCAGGATCTAAGACCATTACTTATTGTTAATCCGCCTAAAGAGGAACAACTGAATATAATCAATATTTATGAGGCTTTAGAAAATAGGCTTAACAATGATTCACATTCGTTAAATAAATTATTAATGCAAAAAGTAGGGCTACTAAAAGATTTACTTCAAAATTAAAGTATGGAATGAATAAGTGAGCAGAGAATATTTAGATGTAGAGCTTCCATTGATTGATCAGTTAAGAGGGTTAGGCTGGTCACATTATATTAATGGTAGTGTAGAAGATCCAAAAGTAACATTACGTAAGAATTTTACTGAAGTTTATCTTAAACCAATCTTGCGTACAAAATTACGTGAAATTAATCTGCGTGATGGCAAAGAATGGCTAGATAAAGAGCGGATTGATGACACGGTTAAAGCTTTACAGCTAAATGCTAAAAACAAACTTTTAGAACTCAACAAACAGGTAACTGAAAATTTGTTACTGAAGGGACATGAAGTTGATGGATTAGATGGATGGAATGGTGGGCGTAGCCAAATCATTCAGTTCTTTGATTGGGAAAATATTAACAACAACCAATTCACAATTGTTCGCCAATTCCGAGTAGATTGTCCACCAGGATACGATAAGGGTAAAGGTTATATCATTCCTGATATTGTTCTATTTGTGAATGGTCTGCCATTAGTCGTGATTGAGTGTAAATCCCCTACTGTTCAAGAGCCTATCATTCAAGCGATTGATCAATTAAGACGCTATACCAATCAACGGTTTGAATCGGGTGAAGTGCATGATAAAGAAGGTAATGAAAATCTTTTTATTACCAATCAATTACTCATCGCTACAAGCTTTGATGAAGCTAGAGTGTCTACAATCGGTGGGGTAGCTGAGCATTACTTGCCTTGGAAAACCACCTATCCAGAAAAAGAAGAAGCGATCTGTGAAAAAATAGGTGTTACGCAATTAAGTGAACAGCAACGCTTAGTGCAAGGAATTCTTGAGCCGAAAAATTTACTCGACCTTGTTCGACACTTTGTCATTAATCAAACTGAAAACGGTCGATTAATTAAAATTGCACCTCGTTATCAGCAATACAGAGCAGTGAATAAAGCCGTAGAAAGATTAAAAAATGGTGATACAAGAGCAATTGATGGCGAGCATGATAAACGTGGTGGCATTATTTGGCATACGCAGGGTTCAGGTAAGTCTTTAACCATGGTTTTTTTGGTGCGCAAAATGCGTTCCGATTACCATTTACAGACGTTTAAAATTGTCATGGTCACAGATCGTAAGCAATTGCAAAAGCAATTAGCTGCGACCTCTATTTTAACGGGTGAAAAAGTTTATGTAGCTAAAGATGCTAAAACAGTGAATAAGCTGATTGAGAGTACAACGCCAGATATTGTCTTTGCAATGATTCAAAAATATCAGGATCAAGATCCGAAAGTTGATGAAAAAATGGCTTTAAATCAATTGACCAGTACGACGAAGCAATCATCAAGAGTTAGAAATGCCAATGAAAATATTCTTATTTTGATTGATGAGGCGCATCGAACTCAAGCAGGTGATTTACATGCCAATCTCATGGCTGCTTTACCAAATGCAGCGAGAATTGGTTTTACAGGTACGCCTATTATCATGGGTAAAAAGAAATATACATATGATATTTTTGGTGAGTTCATTGACCGTTATACAATTAAAGAAGCAGAAGAAGATGGTGCGATTGTGCCAATCCTCTATGAGGGGCGTACTGCAAAAGGTACATTAAAAGACGGTGCAACTTTAGATGAGCTTTTCGAAGACCTTTTTGCTGAGAAGTCAAAAGAAGAGCTAGAAGAGATCAAAAAGAAATACGCAACAAAAGGGGATATCAGTGAAGCGCCATTGCTTATTGAAGATAAAGCTTACGATATGCTGTGTCATTACTTGACGCATATTATGTCGAATGGTCTAAAAGCACAGGTTGTGGTATACAGTCGCTTGGCAGCAATCCGTTATGTTGAAGCACTAAATAAAGCAAAAGCAAAACTACTTAAACAATCTAGTTTAATCTCGGAAGCAGATAAGAAAATTTCTGATGAAGAGTTAGTACAAAAACCATTGAAAAAGCAGGCATTAATTCAAGCTTATCGCCAAAAAGATTTACTAGAAAAAATCGATTTTGCTGCTATTATTTCTGCTGATAATAATGATGATCCAGCGTGGAAAGAGTGGACTGATCATAAGGCGCAAGAAACAAGAATTGAAAATTTTAAAAAACCACTGATTCATTCAAATCCTGAGAAAGTTCATCATTTGAGTTTCATTATAGTCAAGTCAATGCTACTGACTGGTTTTGATGCCCCAATTGAAGGTGTACTTTATTTAGATCGTTCGATTCAGGAAGCTGAACTACTTCAAGCCGTGGCACGTGTTAACAGGACTGGCTTCGGTAAAAAAGCAGGTTTAGTTGTGGACTATTATGGCGTTGCTGAACATTTAAAAGAAGCTTTATCACAATATAGCCAAACGGATATTGAAGGAGCATTAACAAGTATTAAAGACATCTTGCCAAGTTTAAGAGATGCTTATGCTCGTGTGATGAAATGTTTCACGACACATGGTTTAGATATTTACAGTGATTTAAACGAATGTATACATTTACTAGAGAATGAAAAACTTAGGGCTGAATTTACGGTTAAGCTAAAGAAAATGTTAGCTTTACTTGATATTGTTTTACCACGACCTGAGGGCTTAGAGTTTGTAAAAGGAGCAAAACAGCTTGCTTATATCTATGCTCGAGCACGTAATCAATACCAAATGAACAGTACGCCAATTGGTAAAGATGTAGGTGCGAAGGTAAGACAATTAATTGATGATCATGTCATTGGTATGGGTGTAGATCCAAAGATACCACCAATAACATTATTAGATGCTGGCTTTAGTGACTATCTAGAGCAAATTGAAAAGCAAGCAGGTAAGCGAGCGAAAGCATCTGCAATGCAACATGCGGTGCGTGCTCATGCAACTCAAAATATGGATAAAGATCCTGTTAAATATGCAAAATTAAGTGAGTATGTTGAAGAAATTCTAAAAAATATGCACGAGCATTGGGAAGAGCAAATCAAGGTATTCCAAAAAATTATGGATCAAGAAATTACACAGCAAGCTTTTGATTTTGAAGATGAAAATCAGCCTGAAATGTCTGAAGAATACAAGCCATTTTATAATGTGGTTGTGGATGAACTATTTAAAGATATTAAGTTAACTGAAGAACAGCAATCTCAGATCTGTGGTGCTGTTCATGAGTTAGTTGATATGATTGCTGACGAATTAACAGAGACATTTTGGGAGTCGCATAAAGCTGCTACGCGAGAATCATTGAAGTCTAGGATCGTACAAGATTTATTTAAATCGAAACTGGTACCTATAGGGAAGACCTCATTGATTGCGAATAAAATTATGGATATTGCTCAAGCAAACCATGAAGCTTTATTAAACTTATGATGAAGACAAAGATTGGCGAATTTGAAATTGAGATTAAACACAGCAGAATTAGAAATTCGATGTGTTTAACCGTAGAGAGAGATGGATCTATTTCGCTGTCTCAACCTCTTGAGGCTACTGAACAAGAGGTAGAAGAATTCGTCAAATCTAAATCTTTTTGGTTATATACAAAGTTGGCTGAAAAAGAAGAATTGAGACACAAAGCCATACCTAAAAAACAATTCGTTAATGGTGAAGGTTTTTTATATTTGGGTCGTAGTTATCGGCTTAAGATAGATAAAAACGTCGAGTTACCAGTTCAACTTAAACAAGGACGATTTGTCATGTCATCAAATAACATGGATGATGCTCAAACCTACTTGATTAAATGGTATAAGAAAAAAGCAAAAAAATGGTTAGAAGCAAGATTTGAGGATTTTAAAAATCAGATCATTGTTCAGCCTGAGAATATTCATATTCGAGATCTAGGGTATCGTTGGGGATCTTGTAGTAGAAATAAAGATTTATATTTTCATTGGAAGATTATCTTGCTGCCTAAATCATTGATTGATTATGTGTTAGTACATGAGCTTATGCATTTAATTGAACCTGAACATAATGAAGCTTTTTGGAAATTAGTTTCTTTAATTTTATCTGACTATGAAGAGCGCAAAAATAAATTAGATAAAATCGGAGTTGAAACGGATTACTTGTTTTAGTGTCAATATACTATGAATAAGCTATTTACTCAGTAAATATAGGTGGGAAGACAGATATTTTTCTTTCATTACTTAAAAAGTTTTTTATTTTTAAAATTTAATGGTTAAGAGAATTCGCAGTATAAAATTTTATTTTTGCACTAAATTATAATTAATATTATCTATTACAGCACAAATTAAAATGGATATTCTAAACAGTCATAAGCTTTTGAGGGTTATTGAAAATATGTGAAAACATACTCTGAAATTTGGGGAAATTTCAAATGATGATTACTTCGCTGGGGAGCCGTTCATGAAAAAGGTAATCATTTATTTTTAAATAATTTATAAGATTTGGTTAGATCAAATGAACAATTTAATAACAAGATATTTACATAATCTGGGGTCGTGGCATGAAGTTGCGCTGACAGTGACTAAAGCGATAGTTGCAATAGGAGGGTTGTGCTTAGTTGCTTATCTTTTAACAATTGGCTATATCCCATCGGAAATTAGCTTTGGTGATACACTCATTTTTTTTCTGATTTTTGCAGCATTTTCTATTGTCTATATCGCATTCTGCATGATGCTATTTTTCTTTGGTATCTCTTTAATGCCAGTGACTTATTTCATCTTAAGTGTGGTTGATAGATATTTGCCATCTCATGTAAAAATCGGACAAAAACTTCCATTTCCAAAGATTAGTATTATCACATTCGGAGTATCTGTTTACCTCCTATACATTATTCGTGGTTTATTTTTACTAGATTGGAAAATTAATGCTTATATTGGTATTACTGTAAGTCTAATCTCTTTATTTTATTATGCTTTTTACGTTAATCAGAAGAGGGTCAAAGAGTTCCGTTTAAAATTTGAAAATTTAGAAGATATTATTAATGATTCCAAAGCGAGTGAAAATCTAAAAACTTTTGCAGAAGCAAAGTTAAAGCAATTAGAAATATGGATTAAGAACGCTATACAATCAGCTATTTTTCTTATTCTGACTCCACTAATTTTCATGTTTTTGATTGGAGATGTAGGCAAAATTTTCTTAAATTACACTATGCAAAATACTGGTGTGAGAATGGAAAAAGCAACGTTATATATTAAGACACCTTATGCAAACTTAATTGAATTACCCAAAATCACCACTAAAGAACTAAGCCAAAACCAAATTTTTATTTTTAAGGATATGAAAGTTCCATTTCAAGGAATCGGCAAAAACACTTTAGTCTCTTACAAAGTGAAAGATATTGAAAAGCAGATTGTGATTCCTAATGAATATATTACTGTAGAGCGAACTCAGAAGGTCGATAAGTAAAGTTATATATTAGTCATTATGAGTCAGTTAGCTTTGCCCAAGGCCCTGTGCCACAACAGAACCTTAAGTGTTTGCATCGACTTAGAGTAGAACTCCATTGCAGCTACTCTTACTTTAACTTTAGACGAGTAACCATCCCATCAAAATTCTCAATAATAAGCCACTTATGATAAGTGGCTTATTATTGATCCATTATTTACGGCAATCGTCAGGTCCTAATTCATCTTTAGTATAGGAAGAACTTATTTTTTTCACCCAAGCTTGCTCTTTAGAATTAAGCCAAGCATAAATATCTTTATAGTTATTTTGTTCTTCAGGCGAGATTACATCTTTTGTTTCACGAGCGAATTTCGCCATCCAGCAGATTTTATTTAGCTTACTAGTGTTCAAACTTTCTTCAATAACATAACCATTCCCAGCACCTTCCTCAAAAGCTTTTAACGCATTTGCTTTTGTTAATGTTGCATAAACTAATGATTTAGTTACATCACTATTTTTTTCTTGAAGAGCATATCTATACACTCGGTAATCTGTAGTTATTACACTGACTGCGCCACGCCCTGCATTAACTAAAGCTTCTCTATCGTTATTTACTTGCGTATTCGCACAACCATTAATGAAAAGCATAAACAGAGGGACACAAATAAATTTAATATAAATTCTGTTTGCAAACATTATGCTGATCTCCGGAGTATTTTCTGAATTATTTATATTATTTGAGTCATTTTTGAAGAATGTATGTTAAATCAATTTAGAAAAAGCCCTGCATAATCAGGGCTTTTTTCTAGTTTACTTTAATTTTTTACATTCAATATCATTTAACGGGGAGTCAGTTTTCATTATGATTTTTTCAATTTTCGGTTGAAGGGCCAAAGCCTCTTTAGATAGTTCTTTAGCTTCAGCAGAAACTTTGTTCCCGTTTTTTTCTTTCAATTTTATATATTTTTCGATGTATTTATTACTTACACATAATGAATCTAAAGCATCAATTGATATCTTACTTTTTTTGCCTGAAGCCATTAAATCTAGGTCATCATTAAGCTTTAAATTTAAAGAATCGTATGTTGTATTTACTGCATGCATTAAAAAAGTGGCATAACTTAGCAATTGATCATTAGTTTCAGTTACCTTGTCAGCTTCATTGTATGCGGCTTTATATAAGAACTTTGTGTAATAAAGCTGATTAAACTGAGCATATAGAGATGCTTCGCTTGCTTGGGTTACATCAGCTTCAGTAATTACATCCTTCTTGGGCGTATTTGCTTGGCTACACGCTACTGTCAAAAGAGACATTAAAATAATACAAAGTTTAGACTTCACAATTAATCACCCATTTTTCTCATTTCAGACAACGGTCGCACATAACCATATTCAGCAACAGCAAGATTATAAGCCTGTCTATTCCATTTTTTTCGATTACCGAAGACTACTTCATACATTACTTGATCTATGTAAAAAGGACCTCTATTAAGTTTGACTGCTTCAGCAAGTCCTACATATCTGGCTTTATCAAATAAACCCATACCAGTAGGAGCAAGTTTTACAATTTCTGGTATATCTTTATAGTTAGCAGCAGCTCTGATTTCAAACACATCCTTAGCAAGTTCAAATAGGGCTTTACCTGCTCGACTTGTTGCGACATCTCTTATGTAAGATGCAAAACGTAGGTACATCAGTGTATGAAAGTATTCTGTATAAATTAAACCAGGTGTAGCTTTTTCAATTTCACGTAAGTCGAACTGCAAACCAAAATGCAAAGCCATGTCATATTCAAAGGGTTGCCTTTCTTTAACATGGTCCCAATGGGCTTGTTTCATTCCAAACGTGTAAGGAACTATTTTTTTTACAGGTACTAAGTTTTGCCAACCTTCACACGCTGTTAGATAACCTTCATCTTTTGAGACGCACATGTTGGTTGTGCTTTTAAGATCAATTTCAACATTTGCGGGTTTAGTATCATAGTTTGAATGAAAAATTATTCGACCTAAATTTGTGTTTATTTCTCTTTGAGAGCCAGCCATAAAAACTTCCAATAATTCTAAATAGGTTCAATTGGCTTCGATAAGTCCACTAAAATTACTTCTACAGATTCGGCTGTATAGTTGCTTTCATAAAGCGCCGTTAATCCGCTTTTATCAGTGTAGCCTTGTACAAGCAGTTGTCCTTTATCTTTACTATAAATTTCATACATAAGTTCAGTGAGTGGCTTTTTAGTCTCATCATCAACAAGCTTAAATTGAATTTTATGAATGTCTTTCGACTTGTCTTCTACAAAGCTATCTTGAGTTTGAGTTTTACTCGCTTGTGAACCTTGAGCAGAACCACCACCATTATCTTGAACAACTAAGTTTTGTTGAGGTAGTAATTTACAGCCACAGGAAAGAGAGTCGTTAACGCGGGCAGCAGCTTTCCCAAAAATTTGCATATATGGGTCGCCAGAAACAATCGTTGCGACAATTTTATGGGTGGGACAAGTAGCTTTGTCACCGACACAAGCAACAGGAATACCGTCGATTAGGAACATACTGTTCCCCGAAATTACTTGACCACCGCCACTAGTGGGACAGCCTATTGTTATATATGGTGTTGCCAAACTTATTCCTTCTTATCTTTATGAAGTTCTAAAAGCATACCAAATAGAGGGTAGACAATACTGTATATTTTTATTGTTCAGTAGAGTTAACTTATTCCCCCAAGGCCCCCGTGCCACAACAGAACTTTAATTTTTTGCGCTGATTTAAAGTCATCCACCATTGCGACACAGAGATAAGGGAGCTAAGCGAAACGCTTAGCCCATGTCGTTTTTATCGCACCGCCGCATCACACTAAAAAAAGTAGGGGCAAAGTCCTGTGGGAGAGCAGGACTTTGCAAACTGACATGTTCTAGACCTTGCATGAGCTGAGGCGAATACACTTGTTCAAGCCGTTGGTATATACAGTCGCAACTCGCGAGGGTGTGTCCACCAGACAGGCAAATTTTTTCAAAATCCTGCTGAGTGTGAATGTCGCAACCAGAAACGCTGTAATCACTTACAACAAGGCCTAAAACCAAAATAGTTTTATAAAATTTCATATTATTCTCGTGATGATTTTGGGATATCTCAATGAGAAAAAATAAACCGCTATATTCTAAGTTTTAAAATCATTTTTTAGGATGTAGTTAATCCGCCTATAAAATAAGGAAAATAAAATGATTAAAATTTTAAAATAAAAATAATTTATAAATTAAAAACTTTAGATAATAGAAAACCTAAGTTTTAAATAAATAAAAAGTTTATAGAGGATAGGGGATAAGTTTATATAGTGGCATGGTCAACTCCTTAGAATGTATGGAGTCCTACCACCGAAAATCACCGTCAATTGATTTAGGTGGTAGAACGAGAAGGGGTTGACAGACTGGGTATACAAACCAGCACGCGCAAGCGCGTCCCCCTCCCGTCCTACCGCAACGGTAAGGGGGAGGTGCAGGTTGCGCACAAGTCTCATACTCAGGAGAGAATGTACCTGATACGCTGTATACTCGGTCTGTCAAAACCGACTGGCAATGTAGGCCAGCGAGACCATAATAATCATAAGTTTTTAATAGGTCAATTCAATTTAAATAAAATATTATAAAAATTTTAATTATAATTTTATATTTTAATTAAACTCAAAAGTTAGGTCATTAAAATGAGTAAATTAATAGTTATAATAAAGTTAAACTAAACCATTATATAAATTTTAAAATGCATGAAGGTGGCTTATAAATATAAGGTTCAGGCCTTTGTCTTTATAAAGTTAATTATTTATTTTCTCTATAAAAATGAGTATTCTATTTCGAAATTAAAGGATTTGATGATATGAAAAGATTACTTTTATGTGGGATAATTGCGTTTTGTACTACATTACATGCTAAAAATTTAACTTCAATTAATGATATCTATAAATTAAAAGATAAACAATTTGAAGACTGTAAGGTTAGTGGTTTTAGTCTGCTTAAGTTAGATAAAGACTTCATTGTTGGTCTCAATGCTAGGCTAAAACCTTTTGGAGCTTTAAAAGCTGATAATTTTGATATGAGTGAATGCCTAGCAAAAAGAAATTTACAGAACAATGTGATAACGACATTTTTTTGGCAAAAGAATAATGAAATTTTGGAACAACATATACAAAGTTATATTGCTTATGACCGTTTTAATAAAAATATGCTGGTTGTTTTATTAGATAATGATTTAAATACTTATATCTTAGGTAACCGCGATCAATATCTTATCGATGCATTAAAGAACAGTAGAGAACCAGATGATGGAATCTTTAATAGTATTAACTGGAATTCTAGTAGATCTTTTAGAGAACTTGGGCTAAGCAAAGGAGTTCCAAGTAAAGATGATTTAATCGAAATGGAAAATCAGAGATATGCCATCGAAAAAAAAGGATTATTGTGTAGAGCTGCATTTGATATTGCTGATTACGTTATGAAAGCGCGCCAAAATGGGATAAGTAAAACAAATCAGTTAGAAACACTCCGTCAGAATCCTCATAAGGACAATGATTACACCAAATATGAATTCTCTTTAATAGATAAAGCCTATGATGAACCTGCTTATAAAACAAATATAGAAAAATTTGCAGTGACTAAGAGATTTGCTTATAAAACATTTTTTGACTGCCACAAAAGCATATCTAGCTTAATTCCATAAGCGGAAAGGCGGTTTTTAAAGCTAAGCGTTGAGCTTAGCTTGAACTTAAAATGTATAACGGTAATTAATAAATACACGCTGCTGATCCCAATCTTTCCGAGACATGCCATTTATTTTTTCACCTAAGTTTGCATTTTCAAACTTTGACTCATAATGCAAAAATGAATAACGTACATCTAAGTTTTTCACCCACGGCAAGGCATAACTCACCGTAAAGTCAAAGTAACGCTCTTTACCTTCAATATCACTACTGATGTTACTTTGGTGCGCGCCAAAACCATAAATATACTTCGCTTCGGTTTTTAAACCTTTCACATAGTCTTTCCAGTTATATTTCAAGCGAAGGGCAACGGCGGTTTCATCGTTATTGGTAAAATCTGGGCCAATGGTCGCAGAGGTCGGAAACGGGTTGGTGCCGTGGTCTTGCGTTAAAACCGAGTTGCGGTCAGAGTGCACGGCAAAGTTATCTTCAATCCAAAAACCATCAAACTTTGAAACGGCAATACCACCTTCTAGATTATTCTTGGCCACATTTACATCGACAAAATAACCATTGCCACGGTTGTTAATGTCTTGGCCTTTGACACAGTCCAGCTCGGTTTCGGCACCGCATTTAAACAGCTTGCCATCGTCACGCGAGAAAAAAGCCCCTGTGTTAAATGTCCACACAAGCCCATGCAGGGGTAACTTATATTGAGCAATCGCCCCATACTTTTTTAAATAATCTTTGCTATTTAAATATTCGGCATTCAAGCTCCAGTTTTTGTACTGATACTTAGCTCCAAGCAAGCCGACATAATCAATTCGCTCGTCATTTTCAGTCACCAGTTTTTCAAATGAGTCCATGCTGCGCGGTTTCCAGCGGTCATAGTAAGCCATGTAAGTTTGTAGCTGATCATTCAGTTGGAACTGACCACTCGCACCCGAAAAAGTATCGGGTACTGCGCGGTTATTGGTGCTTTTAAGCAACAGCGAGTCTTGCAACTGGCGGCCTAATTTAATTTCGCCTTTATCACCGAGTTTTGCTTTGAGGTAGAGCTGTCCTAACGTCGCAAAGTTTTGATCGAGCTTGCCATTATTTTCAACCTCTAAAAGCTGAGCGCTCGGCTTGCCTGAGTCAAATAACTTGGTGACTGCATAGAGTGAGCCATCTACCCCAAGCCAGTCCCACATGTAAGGTGACTGATAATTTAACTCAAGCCCTAAGGCACTTTGTTCATATTCACTCGATGAAGGCGAAGGGTTTGCAAGCGTGGGGTGGGCGGTGCCTTTATCGTTCCAGTAACGAGTGTTAAGTTTTAATTCTAACTTGCCAAATTCTTGAGGAAGCTCTGCATAAGCGTTGCTTACGCTGCCTAAACCAATACAGCCCCATAGCAAATATTTATTCATTTTAAATTCCTTTTTTAAGCATGAATAAGCCCTTTGCCTAACGCTGGGTTAGGCAAGCTTTTTATGAAATGGATGAATTAAGGAGAGAGTTTTTCGAGCACTTGGCCTTTGGTTTCAATGGCAAACAAGAAGGTCACTAGCCCACCAATCAGCGCCACGACGGCAAGCACACTAAACACATATTGAATGCCGTAACCACCAACCACTAGGCCGACCATAACAGGCCCAATTGCAGAGCCGGCACGTAACCAAGCGGTACTAAAACCAATGCCCATCGCACGCAGGCGAGTAGGGTAAAGTTCGGCAGCGTAAAGGTATAAAGAGAATGAAATGGTTTGCAAAATGGCATAGCTAATCGTTGCGAAAATTACAACTTCCATCGCCGATTTTGCGCCTAAAACCGAGAGACTCATGAGTGGAATAATTGCCAAGAAGAATGCTGCACTGTACCAAGGACGGCGGCCGACTTTATCAATCATTAACGCGCAGATAATAGAGGCAATAACACCTACGCCAGAGGTAATCCAGCCATAACCTAAACTGGTTTGAAGCGACAGACCAAAGTGTTGTTTGTAAAGAGATGGCAGCCAAGTCACCATGGCATTGTTTACCATGTACACGCAAAACCACATGCCCCACAGGGTAAAGGTACGTTTGCGGTAGATGCCACGGAACAGCTCGCGCCAGTCGGTTTTTGCCATGCCTTGCGGGTTAATCTCTTTAACCACAGGTTCAGGCAAAGTTTTACCGCTTTTAATGGCACCGTCTTCAAAGCTTTTAACCACTTGATCGGCTTCTTTAAAACGACCTTTTGAAGCTAGCCAGCGTGGTGACTCAGGCAAGAAAAACCGTAAAGGAATCACCAGTAAAGATGGAATTAAGCCCACAATAAACATGACTTTCCAGCCGTAAATTGGCATCAGGAAAAAAGCTGCCATGCCAGCAAACATAAGACCGAGTGGGAACAAAACCTCGTAGAGCAAGAAAAACTTACCGCGCTTTTCTGCACCAATAAACTCATTAATATAGGCACTCGCAACAGGCACTTCGCCACCTGTTCCAACGCCTTGCAAGAAACGGAAAATTAACAGTGACATTCCGCTCCACGCAAACAGACAAGAAATATCCATTGCTACAAACAGTAAAATGGTAAAAGACAGCACTTTTAAGCGACCGACTTTTTCGGCAAGAGAACCAAAAAAGATCGCACCGACCAGTTGCCCGACATAACCCGCGGCAATGATCGCACCGACATAGGCAGGCGTGAGGTGCCATTCGGTAATGAGTTGGGGTAAAGCAAAGGCAATTGCTAGAACAGTATAAGCGTCAAAAAAGGTCGCTATACCAATGGTAATTCGCATAAATTGCATTCGACCAGTGACGGGTAGCCGTTCAAGTCTTGCAATAATTTCCGCATTTTTTTGATGATGACTAATTTGTTCTACATCCGCTAGATTTGTCATCTTCTATCTCCTTATCTACTACATTCCTCGTAGTTTTTTTGTTCTATTTCGCACTACCTGTTCACCACAGTTTGCATGCTTTTTATTATTGTTTTTAAGAGACATGCCCGATGTTTGGCCTCAGGCAGCGTACAGGAAAAAAAGGCTAGCGTACATGCTAGCCCGAATAGAATTTAAGCAACGGCTTGGGTTAAATCGACCTTGCCAATTCCGGCTTGACGCATCGCATCATGAATTTCTTGCTCAGCACCATCTGCCAGTGGAAGCAGAGGCGAACGCACAGTGGCATGGTCCAAAATTCCGCGAGCAACCAATGCATGTTTAAGCGCGACCGTACCTTCCATGTGTGAACCGCGGTGATAGACATTGCGAGTCACTGGTAATAATTGGTCGTGAATGGCACGAGCTTTGGCGTAATCTTTAGCTTTACCTGCTTTAATCATTTCAATTAAAAGTTCAGGGGCAATGTTGCCGTAGCCAACTAAAGCGCCGTCTACATCAAACATGGTGTGAAGCAAATATTCATCATGGCATGTCAACACCTGTAAGTCCGGACGTTCACGGCGAATAATCGGAATTTCGACATCCCAGCGGCGCATGTTACGCACACCATTTTTCATGGCAAACACACCTGGCTGTGCAGAAATATCGAGTAGAGTCTCTAAGTCATAAGTGGCCTTAGTCGCATCTGGATATTGGAATAAAATAGATGGCAAACCACTTTCTTCATAAATTGCTTTATAACGGTCTTGCGGTGCGCCTTTTTGATAGCCAAAACGCAACCAGCCATGTGAAGGGTAAATCAAACCTGCCGAAGCACCCGCACTCACTGCACGTTTTGCTTCTTCTGCTGCAACCGAAGTACCTTCGAGTGTAATCCCTGCGATTACCGGAATTTTGTCATCTACCGATTTAACAAAGCTTTCAATGACCTGCATTTGTTCTTTTTGCGACAAGAATGTTCCTTCACCTGCATGCCCAAGAACAACCAAGCCTTTCACACCATCAATACTACCTAACCATGAACCTAAACGTTGAATTGCATTATGGTCTACTTGTCCGTCACGGGTAAAAGGAGTCACAGGTGCTGGGGTTAATCCACGTAAATCTAAACTCATAATCGTACTTCCTATACAGTGTAATTAAATATTCTCTGGTTCTTAATCTGACTTAAATCGTGTTGTAGAGAACATGATTGGAGTATAGAAATAGGTGAGCTATATAGGAATTACCAATTCTTGAATTTCAGTTATACTGAAAATGTATAGCTCAAAATACTGCCTATTTACGATTTAGGAAGAATCGATGAATTATGAATTATGGAAAATATTTTTAGACGCGGTGGAGCTGGGTAGCTTAAGCAAAGTCGCCATGCTGCATAACACCAACCAACCGCAAATCAGTCGGCAAATGAACGAGCTTGAAGCCCAATGTGGTGGTCGTTTATTTAACCGAACTGGACGCGGCGTCGAACTCACCGATTTAGGCCAGCATTTACTTCCTAAAATTCGTTCATGGCTAAACGTAACCGACCAACTTAATAATGAAATTTTGCACTCGACCGATACCCCAATTGGTACGGTGCGCATTGCCAGTTTGCCGTCTACTGCTCATCCATTGTTATCGACCCTCTATAAAGTGCTTCAAGAGAAATATCCCCTAATTAAACTTTCAGTGCGTGAAGGGCAAGGGGTGCATTTAGAAAAATGGCTGGAAGACGGCAGCGTCGATTTAGCTATTCTCTATCGGTTTAACCCAACGCCTAAACAGGGCGATGTGTACCTTACCGAAGCCGATACCTATTTGGTCGGCTGCGAAGGTGATGCGCTCACTCAGGCCAATGAAGTCTATTTTAAAGAAGTAAGTCAGTTACCACTGGTCACGTTTTGCAGGCCAAGTAACTGGCGAAACTTTTTAGACCACATGGCTTATGAAAATGGGGTAGAGCTGAATATTGTGTTTGAAGCCGACTCGATTAGTTTACAAACGCATTTGGTTTCCGAGTCTCGCATGTACACCATGTTGGGGCCGCAAGCGTTAAAGAAGGCCAGCCAATACACCTCAATTCAAGCCGCAAAAATTATTAACCCCGAGCTAAAGCGCTATATTTCTTTGTCTATTTCTAAGCACGGCTATTTAACGCCTGCGTGTAAGGCAGTGATGGAAGAAATTAGGAATTTGGCCGATTTACTTTAATCAAATCGTAACTTTATGACTGATACTGTTGCATGGTACACATCATAATTGTTGCTATTTTGAAGACAGTGTTGCGACATTAAACAGTCTATGTTTTTACATGCTTTTTTGTTTTTATAAATGCTTTAGCTTTGATTTGTTTTTAAATATTTAAAACATCTTTGTAGTGAATTTAATGACTTTAAAATAACAGGATGCTGTTTATGCCAGAGACCTCAATTCAACAAGAGACACAAAGTACATGGGCACTATGTCGAGATCCTGTTTTACTGACTATGGTTGGTGGGGCAATTGATACCATTGGCTTTATTGCGTTATTTGGTTTTTTTACCGCGCATGTAACGGGTAACTTGGTGTTGGCAGGAGCGGCTTTGGTGAAGGGCGGTACAGGTATCTGGATTAAACTTGCTGCTATTCCATTGTTTATTTTGACGGTGGTGATTACCAAACTTTTAATTGACCGTAGTCAGACCAAACACAAAACGCTGTCTTATTTATTTTTGTTTGAAGCTATTTTCCTGTGTGCCTTTATGGTTGCTGGGCTTTATTTTGAGCCATTTAAAAATGCCGATGCGATTACCGTTGCTATCACAGGTGGACTCGGTTTAATTGCTTTAGCTATTCGTAATACTTCAAGTAAAACCCTCATTAAAAATATTAGCCCAAGTACCATGATGACAGGCAATACCACCCAGCTTGGGATTGATATTGCCAACTTGCTTAAAAATAATAATGAGGCCAATCGGGCAAGTTTGCTTAAAAGCGCCAGTATTGTGATTGGCTTTGTGATTGGTGCTTTTATGGGGGCTGTGCTTTATGTCTATTTTGACTTTTGGAGTGTAGCGCCGTTTATTTTACCTATCCTTTATTTTTCTTATTTGGCTTCACAGCAGAAGTTTAAACAAGCTTAAACAGAGCTGTTAAAAGAGCCTGAATTTAAAAAAAATCGGGCTTTTATTTTTTTAATAAAGCACCATTGAAGCTGAGCTGAAATTGTTCGTTCACAGCTTTACAGGCATAATGACGAATGGGGAAATACATTCGATAAAGGAATGCACAATGACAAAATCCGGCCATTATTTAGTGCTTGCAATAATGGGACTGCTCAGCGGTTGTCAGGTCATTCATTTAAAAGAAAGTAACTTAAGTAGCGCTTTAAAAAGTAAAAATGAAAGTATTTTGACTGACAATACTTTAAGCCATCAAACCCAAAACTTGCTGTATTTGGTCAAAGAAAATGAAAAGTCTTGTCTGCAAAATTTTGATGATTGTTTAAAGAAAATTCAGGGGCTGTCTGAAAATAGCAGCCGAGAAGAACGTTATGCTGCGCTGAGTGAAATTTACTTAGCCAAAGCTTTAGACGTTGGGCGTAGCAGTCAGTGTAATGTTGGCACTAAAAATAATAGCTGTGTCGAGCAAGAGTTAGCACTGTTTGATAAAAGCTTACGTTATAGCTATGTCTATTTGTTTGACTCTGAGGAGTCGCCGTTCGATCGGGTATTTGACCATCGGCAAAATCAGGTGCGTATTTTTTATAATGTGGCTTTGTCAAAGCTCATGACCACGTATTTTAATCATTTAAATACGCTTCATTTTCCACCTTTACTAAAAGCAGATGGGCATGAGTACCAAGTCAACTTTGATCATGCCGTAGATGTACAAAACATTGAAGTCGATACCTTTCGCTCTAGCTATAACATGAACTTTTCAGGGTTTAATACTGTCAACCGTAAGGATGGTTTAGGAGCCGAGTTTATCGTGGGGCGTAAGGAGCATGATGTAAATCATGGTTTCATTTTAGACCCCGATGCTTTTTACGCTCACCAGAGTAATGCCAACATACATTTACCACGCTTCTTTCCAGTAACTGCCATTGCCTATCCAAAACAAAAGGCCACAGCCGATCAAGTCATTGCTGGGGCAGATTTGGAAATTGCCATGTTTGATCCATATCGACAAGACCGTGTAAAAGTTGAAGGTGTGGACTATCCACTTACTGCAAACTATTCGGCGCCTTATGGGCTGTGGCTGTCGAAATATAATTTAGGGGCAGCGGGTTATTGGTCTTTAATTAATAAAGAAACCAATTTGATTATGCCGCATTTATATATGCTGGAACCTTTTAACCCGAATAAAAAAATCATTGTGTTTATTCATGGCTTGGCAAGTAGCCCAGAGGCTTGGGTGAGCCTAACCAATGACATTATGGGAGATGCCGAATTAAGACAAAACTATCAAGTTTGGCAGGTGTTTTATTCAACCAATATGCCGATTTTTGAAAGTCGTTTTCAGATTTACTCTTTGCTGAATCAGGCTTTTCAAAATGTTGCCAAAGACAGCTATGCTGCTCATGATGCCGTGTTGGTTGGGCATAGTATGGGCGGAGTGATCAGTCGTTTATTAGTAAGCGATGCTGATGTTTCAGAGCAAGCCATGCAAAAAATGAATGAAGCTCAGCTCAATCGTTTAAAAGAAAATCCTGTTATTCGAGAGCGCTTTCAGTTCAAAGCTTTACCTTATTTTAAGCGCGTAGTTTTTGTTTCGGCGCCGCATCATGGTACTGACTATGCTGATCGATGGTTTACCCAAATTGCTCGTCGTGTCATTCGTTTGCCTGCTGACTTTTTTATTGCGGTCGAAATGAGAGATGAGAAAAACACAAAGCTCAAAAAAGGTTTAATTGAAAATGGAGCGAGTAATTTAAGTCGCTCTTCTAGCTTTATGCAACTTACGCAAGCCATTCAGCCATCGTCCAATGTGGTCTATCACTCGATTATGGGCAATATAAATGGCACCACAGATAAGTCAAAAATGAGTGATGGGATTGTACCGTATCAAAGTTCACATTTAGGTGGGGAGCAGTCGGAGTTGATTATTAAAGGTGGGCATTCAATACAAACTAGCCCTGAGGCAATTTTAGAATTACGTCGTATTTTAAGGTTGCATTTAAAGCAGTCGCAGCTTTCAAAATAGAATTTTTGTTTTTAGAAAACCACTGCTGACAGACTCAACAGTGGTTGAAGTGATTAATTAAGCTGGTTTTGTTTGAGCGATTTTTTATGCTCAAAGTAGCTGATTGAAAAAATAACCAAGCCAATCAAATACAACACGCCAGACAACAGCAGCAAGTCTAAGCCTGCCGCGTAGAGCAACCAAAGTGCATAGATTGAAGCAACACTTGCAATCGCAATATGCGGCGTGCGTTTATGGCGAATCGATTCTTTAAGATAAAAAGCCGACACCAGAAAATAAGGCAACAAAATCATCACCGATGAAATCAGTAAAAGCTGAGTGTAGTTTTTATTGAAAAAATACACAGCAATGAGGGAGCCTTGTACCACAATAGTAGTGAGCCAAAGTGATGAAATCGGTACATTGTTCTGATTATTCTTTAAAAATAATTTCGGGAATGCACCATTTTTTGCGGCTAAAAATGGAATTTCGGTTGCAAATAACGTCCAGCTTAAATAAGACGATGAAACTGAAATAATCAGCCCGATAGTAATAATGATGGTACCCGGTAAGCCGATCAATTGCTGCAAAATAGTCGCCATAGATGGATTATGCATGCCTGCAAGGGCTTCACGACTTGCCACACCATAAGCCAATACGGTCACCATGACGTAAAAACTTAACGCCAGTAACACACCTAAAATGGTGGCTTTACCAATGTCATGACGTTTTTTTGCACGCGATGATAAAACCACAGCACCTTCAATACCCGTAAATACCCAAAGGGTAATCAGCATCAGGTCTTTGACTTGCTGCCAAAGTGGAACTTTTAAAGAGAAGTCATTTAAGTTGAGTTTGAATAAATCAAACTTAAAGGCAATGAAAGTAAAGAAGATGAAAACCACCATTGGAATAATTTTGGCAATGGTCGCCAGCAAATTTACAACAGCGGCTTCTTTAATGCCTCGGCTCACTAACCAATGCACCAGCCATACAAAAATGCTTGAGCCAATCAGAGAGTAGAGCGTGTTACCTTCACCAAAAATAATATGGTCTTTGCTGTCGGTAAACATGCCAACGCCTGAAAAGGCAATGACCACATAGCCGACAATACCAATGGTGGTACATAACCAATAACCCCACGCCGAGCAAAACCCGATGAGATCTCCAAATCCTTCCCGTGCATAGTTATAAATACCGCCGTCTAGATCTGGTCGTTGACGCGTTAAATGTAACAATGACAGGGCTAAGAAAATAATGCCGACCCCAGTAATGAGCCATGCAACAAGAAGGGCAGAGCCGTTGGCAACTTGAGCCATATTTTGGGGAAGGCTAAATACGCCAGACCCCACCATAGAACTAAATACCAGCGCTGTAAGAGACAACAATCCGATTTTGGCAGCAGACATGGTATTTATTCTTTAAAAAATTGAGAAAGTTCAGCAATGTGTTCTGGTCCAATACCACAGCAACCACCAACCAGACTTGCACCTGCTTGCTGCCACTGTTTAGCAAAACCAAGATAAGCTGGAGCATCTAAGTCTTTACGAATTTCATCTAAGCCATCATTGGCTGTAGCGCTGTCATCTTGTGGTGGGAAAGCGTTGGCATAGGCGCCAATTTGTACAGACTCTGGAATGAGTCCTTTAATTTCATTAATGGCTTGCAAGATCACTTCAGGTTGGCAGCAGTTAAACAATACTGCTTTGGCATTTGATTGCTTGATGAAATCAGCCACTTGCTGCATGTTTTCGCCTGAACGAAGTAACGCTTGTTCTTGTTTAATTTCATCTCGCAGCGTAAATGAAACCCAATAGTCCTTACCATCTTGTGGTAATAGCGCGTGTACTGTTTCAACTTCTTTTAAGCAAGACTGAGTTTCAGCGAGCCAAAAGTCTACTTCCGGTGCCAATGTGTTAATAATTGGCTCAGCTAGGTTTTTAGCTTGTTCTGGTTGGAACAAGTCTGCACGGTAAGAACCAAATAACGGTGGTAAGCAGCCTGCGATTTTGACATTTTTGCCGCTTTCTTTAACTGCATTTTTCGCTTGTTCGATGGCAACTTTAATTAAACGTACGCCGTTAGTTTCAAAGCGTTCCTGACCAATGTGAAATGGTACAACAGCATAGTTATTAGTCGTAATAACTTCTGAACCAGCATTAATAAAATCGAGATGAACTTCTTTTACTGTTTCTGGTGCTTCAATAAGTGCTAAAGCAGACCATTCTGGTTGACGAAATGGAGCACCACGACGGGCCAATTCACGGCCTAAACCGCCATCTAAAATTTTCATAAATTACAACATAAAGGGAGAAAAATAATTCAGCTAATCTAACGCGTAGATGAATTCTATTCAATCACTAATATGCTCGATATATTTCAAAAAAAATGAGATGGTTATGAAAATTTTTTCTTAAAAGGAATTCTGTAAATGCTGTTCAGTTTTACTGATGAACTTCACATGAAAATGAGCGTGTATTGGTTGGCAAACATAGAATGAAAACGATCTTACAAAGCGCCATATTGTTGCCAGCTTTCGCCTGTATGCTGTGTTTTATAATAGGCTTGAAGTTGTTTAAGCTGTGAAAAATGTATACCTGACCAAATTAATAAACTAATGAATAATAAGACTTTATATAAGCTACGAACTTTATTGAAGCGAGCAAAAGCTAACATAACAAAGAACAATGCAGGTAAAAATATAAAGAACTGGAGAGGTGAGAAAAATAAATGAGTACTACTGAAATATAACGCGACTGCACTTAGCAGCACATTTAAAACTGAACAGATTTTCTGGTACTTGCCGAGCTTAAATGCATAGGCAGTTATAATAAATAATACGGCTGAGCTGACGTAAATAGCTGTACCACCAATCATCCACATATAAAACCCGCTTAACAAAAGATAAGCCAGTAGCAAAACAAGTACGAGCTTAAAACAAAATGACAAGAGGCGAGGTGATACGTTTAAAGGCGTCATAGCGAATCTATATCTCAACTTAGGTCTTAAAAAAACAAAAGGACGAATCGAGATTCATCCTTTTGATATTTTACTTATACATCGTCAAACTTAGTTTGCTTTTGCAACAGGGGCAGCAGCAGATTCATCGTTTGCAGCTTTGAATGGAGATGTATAGTTCAAGCCAAGCGTAGAACTTGTGTACTGACGAACTTTGTCGAGTAACACAGGGTCTTTGCTCAAGTCTTGCTTATAAGAAACCACGATTTCATGAAGCTTCTGATTCCACTTACCTTCAGTTTGCTGAGGGAAAGCTTTTTCAAGTAAGTTAAGCATGATGTATGGAGAAGTCGAAGCACCCGGAGATGCACCTAACAACGCAGTTACAGCACCGTCTTTAGAAGCAAAGATTTCTGTACCGAATTGAAGTGTTGCTGGTTTACCCGGTTCTTTCTTGATGATCTGAACACGTTGACCACCTTGGCTTAAACGCCAATCTTCAGCTTTCGCATCTGGGTAGTATTTACGAAGTTCATTTAGACGGTCTTGGTCTGACATCATCACTTGGCTCACCAAGTATTTAACAAGATCAAGGTTTTCCAAGCCAACAGTGGTCATTGGTAAAATGTTGTTTTTGTTGGTTGATGCAAGCAAATCAAGCTGTGAACCATTTTTCAGGAACTTGTTTGAATACGTTGCAAATGGTCCAAACAATACATATTTTTTACCGTCGATATAACGTGTATCAATATGTGGTACAGACATTGGAGGTGCACCAAGTTCAGCACGACCATATACTTTTGCGGTATGTTGAGCAGTAATTGCTGGGTTATCAGTAATTAAGAACTCACCACCTACAGGGAAGCCAGCATATTGTTTCGCTTCTGGTAAACCAGTAAGTTGCAATAATTTAACCGCTGCACCACCTGCACCGATAAATACAAAACGTGTTTTAACGTGATCTGTTTTACCAGTTTTTAAATCTTTGAAAGTTACAGTCCAAGTTTTGTCATCATTTTGGCTGATGCCAGAAACTTCGGTTGAAGTCTGTAATTTGAAATTTGGGTTTTGGCTTAAGTGTTTCACTAACTGATTCGTGATTGAACCGTAGTTTACGTCTGAACCAACTTCCATACGCGTCGCTGCAACTTTTTGAGTTGGGTCACGATCGTTCATCACCAAAGGCGCCCATTGCTTAATCACAGCTGGGTCTTCAGTAAATTTCATACCTTTGAACAACGGGCTTTGAATCATGGCAGCATAACGTTTTTCTAAGAACTGAACGTTATCGCCCCAAACGAAAGCAATGTGCGGAACAGGGTTAATGAATGATTTTGGTTCAGCTAAAACGCCTTGTTTTACCTGATATGACCAGAACTGTTTTGCTACTTCAAACTGAGAAGCAACTTTTTCAGCTTTGGCAATTTCCATCTTACCGTTTTTCTCTTCGGTATAGTTCATTTCCATAAAGCCAGAGTGGCCTGTTCCGGCATTGTTAAAGCCGTTTGAACTTTCTTGAGCAACTTGGTCAAGACGCTCATACATACGAATTTGCCAATTCGGTTCAAGCTCAGTGAAGTAAGTACCGAGAGTGGCACTCATGATGCCGCCGCCAACAAGAACGGCATCAACAACTGGCTCATCTTTTGCAGTTTGCACTTGTTTTGACGCAATCGGTCTAAACAAGAAAACAATACCTGCAATTAAAATAATAATGATTAATACCAGAAGGTATTTCAAAAACTTTTTCATGCAAGGGGAACCTTAAAATAAGTTATTTGAGTCACTTAAGGTGTGAGGAAACCTAGACAGCGTATCCAGACAAAACGGATATAAATGCGAAAGTAAAATTCTCCAAAACAGAGAACTTTAAAAAAAGAAAAATTACTTGGGATTATCGCAAACACTCTATATTTTAGACTAATTTTGCATTGACAAGACAATTTTTATAATAAATGGAGTTCATCAAAATCATAAATATGATTTATATTTAATCAAATTAAGCTTTTATAAGATTATTTTTTTGCTGATATTTTTATATAAGCATTTGAAAATTATTAATTTAGATAATTATGGTTAAAATTAAACCACTTGATGGTAATTTGCCTATAAAAATAGATTAATTTTTATTTCATGCCATATTTGTGTAAATGTTTAGCTTATAGCCGCTTATTTTTTGTCATACATAGTTCTTATTAATGTTTATGCAGTACCTATTAAATTAAGGGCATATTTCTGTATAAGAAATATGCCCTTAACGGTTTTATGACGCGACATAGAACGGTGCAGTTGAACGTGGTAATGCTTCACGTCCACGAATTTGGTCTGCAATTTTCTCGGCAATCATAATAGTGGTTGCATTTAAGTTACCCGTAATAATGAGCGGCATAATTGATGCATCAACTACACGTAAACCATTCATACCGTGTACACGGCCTTGACCATCTACAACAGCCATCTCATCTTCACCCATCTTACAGCTACAAGACGGGTGGTAAGCCGTTTCTGCGTGGTTACGAACAAAGTCATCAAGCTCTGCATCACTTAGCAAATGTTTACCCGGACTAATTTCTTCACCACGATATGGATCAAGCGCAGGTTGCTGCATGATTTCACGTGTAATACGAATTGCATCGCGGAACTCACGCCAGTCTTGCTCAGTTGACATGTAGTTAAACAAGATACTTGGATGTGCAAACGGATCTTTCGATTTAAGTTTGATACGACCACGTGAAGGCGAGCGCATTGAGCCTACGTGTGCTTGGAAACCGTGTTCTTTTACTGCATTACTACCGTTGTAGTTAATAGCTACTGGCAAGAAATGGTACTGAATGTTTGGCCACTTGAACTCATCGGAACTACGGATAAATCCACCCGCTTCAAACTGGTTACTTGCGCCAATACCTGTACCGTTAAATAACCACTCAGCACCAATGGCTGGTTGGTTATACCATTTTAAAGCAGGGTATAAAGAAACGGGTTGCTTACATTTATACTGTAAGTACATTTCCAAGTGGTCTTGCAAGTTTTCACCTACACCTGGCAAATCATGAACCACATCAATATCCATTGATTTTAAGAAGGTACTTTGACCTACGCCTGAGCGTTGTAAAATTTGCGGTGACGCAATTGCACCTGCGCAAAGTAATACTTCGCGTTTAACCAAAGCACGCTGTAAGTTGTTTTGGTCGGCACCAATAATGTATTCAACACCAATGGCTTGTTTTTGATTAAACAAGATTTTATTGGTTGTGGCGTGGGTCAAAATAGTCAGGTTTGGACGACCTTTTGCCATATCTAAATAACCACGTGCAGTACTTGAGCGGCGGCCTTTAGGCGTAACTGTACGGTCCATTGGACCAAAGCCTTCTTGCTGGTAACCATTTAAGTCATCAGTACGTGGGTAACCTGCTTGTACACCTGCTTCAACCATGGCATGGAACAGCACATTGTTGCCATTTTTTGGCGTAGCAACGGACACAGGGCCATTGCCACCATGATAGTCATTTTCACCAATGTCACGCGTTTCGGCTTTTTTGTAGTAAGGCAAACAGTCGGCATAGGTCCAGTTTTCAAGGCCTTTATGAGTTGCCCATTGTTCTAAATCCATTGCGTTACCACGGATATAGCACATGCCATTAATTAAAGATGAGCCACCTAAACCTTTACCACGACCACATTCCATACGGCGGTTGTTCATATGTGGTTCAGGGTCAGTTAAATAAGCCCAGTTATAGCGGCGACCTTGAAGAGGGTAGGCCAAAGCTGCTGGCATTTGTGTACGGAAATCTAAGCGATAATCTGGTCCACCTGCTTCTAAGAGTAAAACGGTGGTATCTTTGTCTTCGGTAAGACGCGCAGCGAGTACATTTCCGGCAGATCCTGCGCCAATAATAATGTAATCATATTCTTTAATATTCATAGCTATCCTTTTTTTACTAACAGTTTGCCTGAGCAATCTATAAAGACTGCTCGGCATATGTGATTTAGGTTGAAGGTTTTAGAGCGATTGCGGCATTAAAAAATGCTTTGATAATCGCCAAGTTCAACTTGAATAGATTTGATACGGGTATAGTGCCCAAGCGTGGTTAAGCCATTTTCACGGCCTACACCAGATTGTTTGTAGCCACCGACTGGCATCTCGGCAGGTGATTCACCCCACGTGTTAATCCAGCAAATACCGGCTTCAATTTGGTGAATAATGCGATGAGCGCGGCTAATATCTTGAGTGACCACACCGGCAGCTAAACCAAAGGTCGTGTCGTTGGCACGACGGATAACTTCTTCTTCGGTTTCATAGCTTAAGATGCTCATGACAGGTCCAAAAATTTCTTCTTGAACAATGGCCATCTGGTCAGTGCAATCGCTAAATACAGTCGGTAGTACATAAGCACCTTTCGCAAGTTCGCCTTCGGTCGCACGACCACCACCGATTAACACTTTAGCGCCTTGTTGTTTGCCTGACTCAATGAGAGACAACACTTTTTCCATATGCGGGAAGCTGGTGAGCGGACCGAAGTTTGTGTCTTCAGCCATTGGGTCACCTATGCGAATACGTTTTACACGCTCTACTACGACTTTTTCAAAGTCAGCTAAACGTGATTTTGGAACAAATACACGGGTGCCGTTGGTACATACTTGACCTGAACTAAAGAAGTTCGCCATAACCGCAATATCTGCTGCACGGTTCAGGTCAGCATCTTCACAAATAATGAGTGGTGACTTCCCACCAAGCTCCATGGTCACTTCTTTAAGTGTAGAGCCAGCAGCGCTTGCCATGACTTTTTTGCCAGTTTCCACACCACCAGTGAATGAGATTTTTTCAATTACAGGATGTTCAGTGAGCCACTGACCAATTTCACGACCAGCACCTTGCACCACGTTAAACACGCCGTCTGGTAAGCCAGCTTCTGTATAGATTTCTGCAAGTTTAAATGCAGTAAGTGGGGTTGTTTCACTTGGCTTGAAAATCATGGCATTACCCGCAGCAAGGGCAGGGGCAGATTTCCATAAAGCGATTTGAATTGGATAGTTCCAAGCCCCAATACCGGCAACCACGCCTAAAGGTTCACGGCGTGTATAAAAGAAACTTGATTCGCGAAGTGGAACTTGTTCACCTTGAATGGCTGTTGCAAGTCCTGCGTAGTATTCGAGTACATCTGCGCCAGTCACAATATCGACTGTAGATGTTTCACTAAAAGCTTTACCTGTGTCGAGTGTTTCAAGACGGGCAAGCTCATCATTACGTTCACGAAGAATGTCGACAGCACGACGTAAAATACGTGAACGTTCCATGGCAGTCATGGCAGCCCAGATTTTTTGTCCTTGTTGGGCACTTTTTACAGCAGCTTCAATATCTTGTTCAGAAGCTTGTTGAAGAGTCGCGATTGTCTCGCCGTTGGCAGGGTTAATACTATTAAATGTTTTACCACTGGTTGCTTCAACGTAGCGTCCATGGATATACAGTTGATAAGCTTGTACATCACTCATTTTGTCTCTCCTGCAAAGGCTTGTTCGCAAATTGCAATTGCGTTTTTACATAATCGTAAGCAATAGAACGGGCCAGTTCGCTGTCAAATTCGTTATGACGGCTTAAACTGCCGCGTAGCCATAATCCATCAATCAATGCTGCCAACCCTCTTGCGGCAACACTGGCCTGTTGTTCATCTATTAACTTGAGGAAATAAAACTTCAAGTTAGAGTACAGGCGTTGATCATTAATCTTTTGCAAACGGCTCAGGTCCGGTACATGCATACTTGCAGACCAAAAGTCTAACCAGACCCGCATTGCTTTTTCATTTACCTGACTAATGTCAAAGTTAGAGTCAATAATTGCCTTAATTTGGCTTTCCGGATGCGAATCTGCTTCTGCTCTGTATTGTTCGGTTTTCCGACGCAAAACATTTAGCATTTCTTGCATACAAGTATTTATTAACCCTTGTTTGTCGCCAAAATAGTGGCTAACAATGCCGGTCGACAGCTCGGCTTTTTTTGCAATTTGTGCAATGGTGGTATTGGATAACCCCACTTCATAAATTACGTCTAGTGCAGCGTTCATAATCTCTTCACGGCGCACATGCTCTGGTTTTACTCTGCGTTTTGTCATGATTTTCCACATCAGCACTTTTATGGGTGCTTTAAATTCAGCATGTTAACTTGCAGAGCATCATAGCACTTTTTTTATCATACTTGTTATTGATTGAACGTTCAATCAATAACAAGTATGATGTGTAAAAATCAATGAATTTTTGAATCTGACTTCGGGGAAGAAGAGATAGAATCGAAAGTTCTTAGGGATAGGATGATGCGCATAAGTCCAGTACTTATCACGTTATTTTAGAAAAATACACCGATTGCAAGGAGCAATAAGATGGTGTTGAAAAGTGATAAATATTCTTCAGACCATATTCGGTTAAATCGTTTCGTATTTTGGAGTTCGGCAGTCAGTATCGGTATTTTTGGCCTGTTATTTGTACTGTTTCCGCAAAAAAGTCAGTTTTGGCTGACCTATGTACAAGAGCAAGTAAACCACTTTTTCGGGTGGTATTACATGTTGGTGATTGTGCTGTGTTTAGGCTTTGTGGCTTGGCTTGCCTTCTCAAAAGTAGGGCAGATTCCTTTAGGAAAAGACCATGACAAACCTGAGTTTGGCTATTTGGCTTGGACCTCAATGCTGTTTTCAGCAGGGATTGGTATTGCGCTACTTTATTATGGTGTTGCTGAACCTGTTGACCATTTTTTAAGGCCACCCGAAGGTGAGGCAGGAACCATTCAGGCTGCTCGAAATGCCATGACCTATAGCTTTTTGCACTGGGGTATTCATGGCTGGGTGCTTTACGCTTTGCTCGGTGTGACTTTAGGTTACTTTGCTTTTAGACAAGATTTACCGCTTGCATTGCGCTCGGCTCTCTATCCAATTTTCGGAGAGCGGGTTCATGGCTTGGTGGGGGATTTTGTCGATGGCTTTGGTATTTTAGCGACTGTCATTTCGCTCGTGACCAACTTAGGTATTGGTGCTTTAGTGTTGGTTTCAGGTATTTGTTATTTAATTCCTGAAATACCGCATAGCTCTGCAACCTTAATTACAGCTGTTCTCGTTATGATGAGTGTTGCGACCATCACAACAGTAGTTGGTATTGAAAAAGGTCTGGCATGGTTATCGCGTATTAATTTGCGTTTGCTCTATGCTTTACTTTTATTTGTATTTTTAACAGGACCGACTAACCATTTGTTAAATGGCCTTGTGCAAAATACGGGCGATTACCTTAATAATTTTATGGGTAAAAGTTTTGATATGTATTTATACAACCAAAAAGCCAGTGGCTGGTTCGGTTCATGGACTGTGTTTTATTGGGCATGGTGGATTGCTTGGGCACCTTTTGTAGGAATGTTTATTGCCCGCATTTCGAAAGGCCGAACCATTCGTGAAGTGGTGTTGGGTGTATGTCTGATTCCACTCGGCTTTACACTGGCTTGGATTTCAGTTTTTGGAAACACTGCAATTTACTTAATTCTCAATCAAAAACATAAAGTTTTAGGAGATATGGTTTTAAGTGATCCAGCATTGTCATTATTTAAATTACTCGAATATCTCCCGTTTAATCCGTATATTGCGGGGATTGTTGTTGTAATTTGTTTCGTTTTATTTTTGACCCCTGTTGGCTCTGGTACACTAATGATCGCCAATTTGTCCTCGAAAGGGGGCACCAGTGATAGTGATTCACCGATCTGGTTACGCATCTTTTGGTCTGTGGTCATCACCATTGTCAGTATCGGTTTACTCTTAGCCGGTAGTTTCAACTCCATGCAAAGTGCAGTGGTGTTATGTGGTTTACCATTTTCTGTAATTATTTTGCTTTATATGTTTGGTTTAGCCAAAGCCTTAAAGCAAGATGAGTTTGACCCGAATGTTGCGAAAAAGCAGTTAGCTATTTCAAAAGACATTTCTATTCCATCGAATTGTGACCAGAACAAAGTAACCGAGGTTTCATAATCTTGGTTCATCACATTTATTTATATTTTTTTGCGTTCAAAGCAGTCTTTTCATTATGGTTAAATAGTGAAAAGACTAAATTGAATATTTTATTTTCTTCTATTCCTTGAGGATTGTATGGCAACAGATAATCCAAGAGCAGTTGATGATTTAACATTATCTAAATCTAAAAAAGACCCGCTTAATCGTGTGGTTTTTTATATTTCAGCTCTAATTATTTTAATCTTTTCTCTCGTTACTTTTTTGTTTAACGATTTTGCAAATCGAACAATTAACACCGTACTTGCGTGGGTAACGTCAACTTTCGGCTGGTATTACTTACTGGCTGCAACACTGTATATGGTGTTTGTTATTTTCATTGCCTGTTCCAGATATGGTGAAATTAAACTTGGCCCTAAACACTCAAAGCCTGAGTTTAGTCTACTGAGTTGGTCTGCCATGCTGTTTTCAGCAGGTATTGGTATCGATTTAATGTTCTTCTCGGTGGCCGAGCCATTATCTCATTATATGCAACCGCCTGTTGGCGTAGGCCAGACCTATGAAGCTGCACGCCAAAGTATGGTGTGGACTCTATTTCACTATGGTTTGACCGGATGGTGTATGTATGCCTTGATTGGTATGGCACTTGGCTATTTCAGTTATCGCTATAACTTACCGCTGACCATTCGTTCCGCACTTTACCCGATTTTCGGGAACAGGATTAATGGGGCCATTGGCCATAGTGTGGATACTGCCGCAGTCATCGGGACAATTTTTGGTATTGCGACCACCTGCGGGATTGGCGTAGTACAGCTGAACTATGGTTTACATGTTTTATTAGGACTGCCAGAGAATATCTGGATGCAGTTTGCACTGATTGCCATTGCAGTGGGTATTAGTATTATTTCAGTGACATCTGGGGTGAATAAGGGCCTTCGGATTTTGTCCGAAATCAATATTTATGTATCAATTGGTCTTTTGCTGTTTATTTTGTTCTTAGGTAATACCGAGTTTTTACTTAATGCTTTGGTACAAAATATTGGCGACTATTTAACTCGATTCCCGACCTTAGCACTTCAAAGTTTTGCTTTTGAGCAACCTAAAGATTGGATGAGCAGTTGGACCTTGTTCTTCTGGGCATGGTGGATTGCTTGGTCTCCATTTGTAGGACTCTTTTTGGCACGTATCTCAAGAGGGCGTACCATTCGGGAGTTCGTGTGCGGGACTTTAATTATTCCTTTATTATTTACCTTAACGTGGTTATCCATTTTTGGTAATAGCGCATTGCACAGCGTGATTTTTGAAGGTAACCAAACTTTGGCTGCAACGGTACTATCAAATCCTGCCCATGGTTTTTATGACCTGTTAGCGCAGTATCCGGGTTTTACCTTTATTGCTTCAATCGCAACGGTGACAGGTCTTTTATTCTATGTGACTTCTGCCGATTCAGGGGCATTAGTTTTGGGTAATTTCACGACCAAGCTCACCCATATTGATAATGATGCACCACGTTGGTTAAGCGTGTTCTGGGCAATTGCCATTGGCTTATTAACTCTTGCTATGCTGATGACCAACGGGATTACTACTTTGCAAAATGCCACCATTATTATGGGACTACCGTTTAGTTTTGTGATGTTCCTAGTCATGGCAGGTCTTTATAAGTCACTCAGACTTGAGGACTACAGGCACGCGAGCCGGAGTATGAACGCGGCACCTGTGGTAGGTAACGTCGATATTCTGAACTGGAAAAAGCGTTTGACCCGAGTGATGCACCATCCGGGAACGACTGAAACTAAACGTATGTTAGATGATGTTTGTTATCCGGCGGTTCAAGCCGTGGCTGATGAGCTGATTAAGCAAGGCATGAATGTCGATGTACAGCAAACGCCTCTTGAAGATGAAGAAGCGCTTTATCACCTCGATATCACCATTCATTTGGAAGAAGAGCAAAACTTCGTTTATCAGATCTGGCCAGTTCGTTATACCGCGCCTAACTTTAGTCAGCGTGTAAAACGAGGCAAGCAGTTCTATTACCGTCTCGAAACCTATCTTTATGAAGGTTCTCAAGACAACGACCTTGTTGGTTACAGTAAAGAACAGGTCATTAATGACATTTTAGATAAATATGAAAGACATATGACCTTCTTACATATCAATCGTATTAGCCCTGGAAATCGACCATTGTTCCCAGATCCACAAGCTTAAGAGGAAAATGCATGGCTTCTCCTTATCTACATTCTTTTGCTTTATTTTTCTCATTGCTCAATCCATTTTTAATGAGCATTTATATGATTGGCCTAATCCGCCATTCAGAAGCTAAGGTGTTTAATAAAGCACTGATTCAGGGAAGTTTGATTGCTTTTATTGTATTCATGCTGTTTGCATGGGGCGGTGAAACAATTTTTAGTAAATATCTGAATGTACGTTTTGAAGCCTTTCAGATTTTTGGCGGCCTGATCTTTTTGGTGATTGGTTATCGTTATGTGTTTCAGGGTGCCGATACCATTGGTGAAATGCGCGGTGCTCCTGAGCATTTAGCTGGAACCATCGCTATGCCATTTATGATTGGGCCAGGTACTATTAGTGCTGCTGTTGTCACAGGCATAGAAATGTCAATTGGTGAAGCAGCCCTAGTGATTGCCTTTACGTTGTTTTTAACCTGTAGTATTTTGATTTTGATGAAATTTTCACATGATCATTTACGCTATAAACATGCCAAACATATCGACCGCTATTTTGATATTGTTGGGCGTTTATCAGCGTTATTAATCGGTACGATCGCTATTGATATGATTATCAATGGTGTGACAGGTGTGATTAATAAAGTTTAGCAAGTATCGATCAACATCGTGCTATGCCATTTAATCTTGAAAAATGGCATAGCACTTTTTTATTATTTTTAATTTCTTAATCAATTTTTTATTTAAGAAAAACTAAAAAATAATTAAAAATAATAGATTAAAAAAACTTCGTTCAAAAAAAGAATAAACAATATTAAAAAATACGATGCTATGTTGTGGATTTAAGCATGTTTTTTTTGTGAATTATCAACCATAATGTTTCTGAGCTTGTTTGAGACAGAGTTGAGTCATGCCTACATTAGATGAAATGACAACCGTAACTGATGATCAGTCAGAATTAACCATGTCAGTTTTAATGACCCCTGATATGGCAAATTTTTCAGGTAATGTTCATGGTGGAACAATTCTTAAGCTGTTAGACCAAGTCGCCTATGCTTGTGCAAGCCGTTATTCGGGCAGCTATGTGGTCACTTTGTCTGTAGATAAAGTGAATTTTAAAGAACCGATTTATGTAGGTGAGTTAGTTACCTTCTTGGCAAGTGTGAACCATGTAGGCCGTACTTCAATGGAAGTTGGTATTCGTGTTGAAGCACAAAATATTCAAAAGCGCACTGTTCGCCATACCAATAGCTGTTATTTCACAATGGTTTCTGTTGATGAGCATGGTAAACCACGCGAAGTTCCTCAATTGAAGCTAGATACCGAGTGGAAACGCTGTCGATTTGAAGCGGCAGAGCATCGTAAGGTTTTGCGCCTACAAGAAAATCATAATCCTTCTTGTAGCATGTATAAGAAAACGTCTTAATCAGATCGAATTAAAAAAAGATCGAACCGCAGCATGGTTCGATCTTTTTTTCATCACTGAAATTTAACGTCCTGTTTCATTTCAGCAAAATTATCTCTGAGCTTGGAGGAGAGTACAGAGATAATAATTATTGAGCAGCAGGAGCGGCTTCAGAAGCTGAACCTACAGCGTCAGATGCAGCATTTGCAGTGTTGGCTTGTTCTTGAGTTGAAACTACAACTTTATCTTCTGGAGCATGAACCTTGTCATGTTTAGAAGCAGCGAAAGTTGAAGCAGCAGTTAAAGCTAGAGTAGTAGCAAGTAAAGCTTTAGCTAATTTCATTTTATGGCATCCTTAAAATTCATTAAACAATAAATTAAACCTAATCGTTCTTACCAACATGAACCCTGTATGGCTGAATGATTAAGCTAGGACACATGCTAAGCCGAGCTTTGGATTGCATCAATTAACTTAACAATCTATTACGGCTATCTTAACAATATGAAATATACGGGCCGTTTATGTGCGTCTACTGTAAAATTACCGCGCTGGTTGAACGTTTAAAATGTGAAAAAATATTTCATGTTGAATAAAAAAAAGTCAGGTTGGTTACGTAAACAAAACACTCTGGAATGAATTATGAATGCCTTAAAATAGAATATTCCGTTTGATAATAAATTATTTAAAGTAAATTTAGATAAGTAATGAGACTTTATTCTCATATTTAATGTTTTTACCCACTTTTTAAAAAGATGACGCCAAAAAGAAAAATCATTTTCATGCCACTTAAACAGTGATATACCTTTCCTAGTTTTTTTTGAACCTTGTTGATTTGAGTTGCTTGTGAAACTGATTCCCCAAAAAACTGTTCCTACCCATATTATTTCAGGATTTTTAGGGGCAGGGAAAACCACATTATTACAGCATTTATTAAGTCAGAAACCCAAAGATGAAGTGTGGGCGGTCTTAATGAATGAGTTTGGGCAAATTGGAGTCGACCAACAACTTTTACCGCAAGAACAAGGCTATGCCATAAAAGAATTATTAGGTGGGTGTTTATGTTGTAGTAGCCAACTCCCCATGCATATTGCTTTGGCTCGTTTGCTAAGTGAACAAAAACCAGACCGACTCTTTATTGAACCTACAGGGCTTGGACATCCTTCGCAACTGTTTGATCAGTTAACAGAACCTCATTGGCAAAACAGCTTGGCTATGCGTGCATTAGTCACGGTTGTCGATGGTAGCCGTTTGCATGACACCAATTGGGTTAAACAAAATCTTTATGAGGATCAGTTAAAAGCCGCGCAAATTGTGGTGGTTTCTCATGCTGATACGATGTCTTTTGAAGATGAACAAGCATTAGACCAATTGAAAGAAGAGTATCAACCTTATCAACAACAATGGTTAACGACAGGGCATGGTCAACTCGAACTAGCACAAATTGATGTTGCTGCTCGTTTAACAGCGCGCTCTATACAACCTTTACTTAAGCTTCAAAAGCAGATGAGTGAAGCTGAAGTAGCAAAAGAAATTCGCCAATTACCTTATCACTATGTTGAGTCAGCGCAGGGATATACTGTTGCAGGCTGGAAATTACCTAAGCGTTGGAAATTCGAATTTTATGCTTTGCTCGATTTACTCTGCGCACAGCAAGACTGGCTGCGTATTAAGGGAATTTTTCATACAGATCAGGGGTGGAAGACCTTTAACTTTAATCCTGAACAGTTTAATTATAAGTCTGGTGAAGAGGGCATTGATAACCGTATTGAAATCATTAGCCAACATGAACATGACTGGCTGACATTTGAAACTGAATTATTAGATTGTAGAATTGATGAATAGAGAACATTGAAAAGATAGCTCAATGTTCTCAGAAATCTTCATCTATTTTTTAATGTCGAGTACAGCTTTAGCTTGGGCATGATCAATATCTTTTTCCCAATGGGCAATCACTACGGTCGCAACACAGTTACCAATTAAGTTGGTACAGGCACGAATAATCCCAATAAACCAATCTACAGACAGTAAAAGTACTAGGCCAATTGCAGGTAAGCTTGGAATAACTGAAAGTGTAGCCGCAAGAATAACTAAAGCTGACCCCGGAATACCATGCGCACCTTTAGAGGTAATCAGTGAAACCAGTAAAATAGCTAATAAGTCATGCATGGAGAGATCGATATTGCAGGCCTGCGCAATAAAAATCACTCCTAATGTTAAATAAATGGAAAAGCCATCTAAGTTAAAAGAATAACCGGTTGGAATGACTAGACCGACTGTTGAGTCTTTTATGCCTAGGTTCTTAAGCTTCTTCATGACTTGAGGAAGAACTGAGTCGGAAGAGGCAGTACCTAAAACAATGGCAAGTTCATCTTTAAAATAGCCTACAAATTTGAAAATGTTCAGGCCAGCAAGCTTTAGAATTAAACCTAGAACAATGACAACAAATAAAATGCAGGTTGCATAAAAGAGTAAAACTAAATAACCGAGTTGTAGGAGTGAGTCTGATCCAAATTTTGCAGTGGTATAGGCAACTGAACCGAATACCCCAATTGGAGCTAAGCGAATGATTAGCCCCATAATTTTAAAGAATACTTCAGAGAAAGCTTCAAGTGCCTGACGTACTAGCTCTGCTAAATGTTTAGGAATTAAAAGTAGCGATACGCCAAATAAAATCGCGATGAGTAAAACTTGTAAAATATCGCCGTTGGCAAAAGCGCTAGTAAATGTTTTTGGAATAATATTAAGAAGAAAATCTGAACCTGTATGCATGTCGTGAGCACGTTCGGTATAGGTACTTAAATCTTTAGCATCTAAATGGCTAATATCAATATTCATACCGACGCCCGGTTTAAAGACATAAGCAACAATAATTCCCAAAATTAAAGCAATACTTGTGACTACTTCAAAATAGAGAATCGTTTTTGCACCGACTTTGCCCATTTTTTTAATATCGTTTGCACCATAAATTCCCAGTACTACGACACAAAATACAATTGGTGCAATCAACATTTTAATCAGTGAAATAAAACCATCACCAAGGGGTTTTAAAGCTAGAGAGAAGTCATGAAAAGCAAGTCCTACTGCAATACCGAGGAAGAGAGCGCAGAGAACTTGTAGGAATAAACTACGTTTAAGTTTTTGCCACATAAGTCATCAAATCAAAAGAGAGGAATACAAACCCTTTAAAGCAAAAAGCCCGCCAACTTGGAAAGCGCTTGGATGTTTTGGAAGAAGATGCAAATTTAGAGTGAAAGAAGTTTTGTGTTACTGCGTTTTTTCTATAATTTTTTAATTGAAATCGAGTATTCTTAGCGCCAAATTTTTGGACATATTAACCATGGCGCTTAAAGCAACAATTTATAAGGCAGACTTGAATATTGCCAATATGGATGACCATATCTATGGCGATTATCAATTGACGCTTGCATTGCATCCTTCAGAAACTTTAGAACGGTTAATGGTTCGTGTTATGGCATTTGCACGTTTTGCAAGTGACAGTCTTGAATTTACTAAAGACCTTTTTGAAACTGATGAGCCTGCACTTTGGCAAAAAGACTTAACAGGTCAGTTAGAAAATTGGATTGAAGTCGGTTTACCTTCTGAAGATAAAGTGAAAAAAGCCAGTGCTCGTTGTAAAGCTGTAGCAATTGTTGCGTATGGTTCACAGGTCGAAGACTGGTGGAAGAGAAACAGTAAAATTAAAACATTAAGTAATGTCCAAGTTTGGCAAATTGCACCTGAAAGTACAGCAGAGTTAGAACAGCTTTGTGAACGTACGATGCAGTTACAGTTAAACGTTATGGACTCTGAGTGGACTTTACTGGGCGAAAATGGCCAAGCAAATGTAGTGTGGACCCAATTACAGTAAAATTGGAAAGCGCAACAAAATTTACAAAACTAGTTGCTAGACTAAAGATTGAGTCTGGGCTTTGAATTTAAATGAAACGGAAATGTTATGATCACTGAATTAGAAATTATCGATTTAAAAGTAGGCGAAGGTAAGGAAGCGGTTAAAGGTGCCTTAATTACCACTCACTATACAGGTTGGTTAGAGGACGGTACTAAATTCGACTCTTCAATTGACCGCGGAAATTATTTCGAATGCGTCATTGGAACAGGCCGTGTGATTAAAGGTTGGGACCAAGGCATCATGGGAATGAAAGTTGGTGGAAAACGTAAACTTATTGTTCCTGCGCATTTGGCTTATGGTGAACGCAAAATGGGCAAAGTTATTCCGGCGAACTCAAATTTGATTTTTGAAATTGAGTTATTTGACGTAAAAACTCGCGATGAATGAAATCAAAATTTTACCGTTTGATTTTGTTATATAAGCTTTAAATATAAATATATTCGTTATTTATATTTTAGCTTTTTGAATATTTAAGATTATTTTCAGTTTATTTGATTATAAAGGTGAACTGAAAAACTGTTCATTTTGGGCAGTTTAAACTTAAGGGCTAAATAGACGTCGGTTTTAGTTCTTAAGTTTAAATTTCACATAAATAATCTATATTGCTATTGAGACGCTATTTCATGATTACCCGCTTTGCATCTCCTTTGTTGAATCTAACGCTTGGCTTGGCTTTAGCAGGCTTGTCAGGTATGGCATTAGCTGCTCCTCCTAAAATAGATGCTTCAGAACTTACTGTTATTGGCTATCATGAAATTACCGATACTAAGAATGCCTTAATTCCTCAATATGCGGTGACTACGAAACAATTTAGTGAGCATATCGATTGGCTGCAAAAAAACGGTTTCCATTTTATTACTGTAGACCAGCTAATTCGCGCTCATCAGGGTAAAGTTGCACTGCCAAGCAAACCGGTTTTATTAACTGTAGATGATGGTTATCAGACTTTTTATCAAAATGCTTATCCAGTGATTAAGGCTAAGAAAATACCAGTAGTACTTGCTGTTGTTGGTTCATGGTTAGAGCCAAAAGAAAATCAGAAGGTCGATTTTTCTGGTGAAGAAATTTCACGTGATAAAATCTTAAGCTGGCCTGAACTTAAAGAGATGCAAGATAGCGGTTTTGTTGAAATTGCAAGCCATAGCTATCACTTACACCGTGGTATTAATGGTAATCCACAAGGAAACTCTGAACCTGCGGCCACCACACGTTTTTATGATGATAAAACTAAAACATATGAAAACGACAGCCAGTATCAGACTCGAATCTATAATGATTTAAAAAAGAATAATCAGTTGCTCAAACAACATGGTATACGTTCGCCACGTATTATGGTTTGGCCATACGGTCGCTATAATATGCAAACGGTTCAGATTGCTAAAAAGCTTGGTATGCCAATTACCATTACACTTGATGATGGGGCAGATCATGCTAAACAATCACTACAGAATATGAGCCGTATTTTGGTAGAAGGCGGAATGAGTACCAATGATTTGGCTCAAGAGATTAAAAACCGTGAATTAAACTTAACGGATAACAATCGCCCACAAAAAATTATGCATGTTGATCTCGACTATATTTATGATCCAGATCCGAAACAACAAGAGCGTAATTTAGGTAATCTACTCGACCGTATTAATGCGATGGGCGTAAACACGGTTTATTTACAAGCTTTCTCTGATGCAGATGCTAATGGTTCTGCCGATATGGTATACTTCCCAAATCGACATATTCCTATGCGTGCTGATCTATTCAACCGTGTTGCATGGCAAATTCAAACACGTACGCCTGTAAGCCGTATTTATGCGTGGATGCCTTTATTGGCATGGGAACTACCAAAAACTGATCCTGTATCAAAAGATTTGGTTGTAACCCAGCAGGATAAAACGAGTGAGCATCTCAATATGGGATACATTCGTTTAAGTCCTTTTTCACCTGAAGCGCGTCAAACTATCCGTGAAATATATGAAGATTTAGCGAAGTCATCGTCTTTCAATGGAATTTTATTCCATGACGATGTGACTCTGTCTGATTATGAAGATGCAAGCCCAGATGCCTTAAAAGCTTATGCGAAACAAGGTTTACCAACAGACTTGGCAAAAATTCGTGAAAATGACGAAGATTTGCAGAAGTGGACTGCATATAAAACAAGATATTTAGATGATTTTGCGATGGAGCTTGTTGGTGAGGTTCGTCAGTATGAGCCATTCCTGCTTACAGCACGTAATTTATATGCACAAGTGGCTTTAAAACCATATGCGGAAAATTGGTACTCTCAGTCACTTGAAGAGTCATTAAACCGTTATGATTTTACTGCTATTATGGCGATGCCTTATATGGAGCAAGTGAAGAACCAAGATCAATTCTATAAAGATATGGTTGATCGTGTGAAACAGTATCCAAATGGCATTAAGAAAACAGTTTTTGAGCTACAAGCAACGAACTGGCGTAATAACGAAAAGGTACCTTCAACTGAAATGGCTGCGACAATTCACTCTCTCTATGAACAAGGTGCAATGCATGTTGCATATTATCCAGATGACCCAATTAAAGATCATCCGGACGTGAACGTGATGCATAAAGCATTTGCTGAAAAGTCATCTCGTCTTGTGCCGTAGACGAGGCTGAAACATGACAATCTTTGCTGCAATATGGTCGCAGGCTCTAAAGTTCGTTTTTTATTATCCATTGTTTATGTCATATCTATGGATGATTGGTGCGATCATTTTCTATTGGAAAGAACGTAAGGCTCCACCTTACGATCAACCGGCTCCATTAGAAAGCTATCCGAAAGTTGCTGTACTTATTCCTTGCTTTAACGAGGGTGATAATGCAGAGGAAACCATTAGTCACGCTTTAAAATTGGATTACCCTAATTTTGAAGTCATTGCGATTAACGATGGTAGTTCGGATAATACGGGTGAAGTCCTAGATCGTTTAGCTGAACAATACGAAAAACTTCGTGTTGTTCACCTTGCACAAAACCAAGGTAAAGCAATGGGCCTACAGGCTGGTAGCCTCATGACCGATGCCGAGTTTTTAATTGGTATTGATGGCGATGCTTTGCTTGACCCGCATGCAGCAAAATGGATGATTCGTCATTTTCTTCAGAATCCAACAGTTGCAGCCGTAACTGGAAACCCACGTATTCGTACGCGTTCAACTTTGTTAGGACGTATTCAAGTCGGTGAGTTTTCTTCGATTGTGGGAATGATTAAACGTGCGCAGCGTACATTTGGTCGTTTGTTTACGGTGTCTGGTGTAATTACGGCTTTCCGTAAAAGTGCTGTTCACCAAGTCGATTATTGGTCACCAAATATGTTGACCGAAGACATCGATATTACTTGGAAATTGCAACGTGCAGGCTGGGATATTCGTTTTGAACCGAATGCCTTGGTCTGGATTTTAATGCCTGAAACATTAAACGGATTGTGGAAACAGCGTTTACGTTGGGCAATGGGTGGGGCACAGGTATTAATTAAAAATATTGATGTGTTCACCAAACCAAAATTGAATTTTTTATGGCCTTTAATGTTTGAGCTTTGCTTAACTTTAGTCTGGTCATATTTAATGCTGGCAATGGCTTTATTGTGGTTGGTACATTTTATTTTCCCAGTCCCTGCATTAGCCGTTGTGAGTTCCCCATTTTTACCGTATGGTACAGGTATTTTATTGGGGGCAACCTGTCTAATTCAGTTTGCTTTAAGCAAATGGATGGATAGTCGTTATGAACCGAATCTAGGAAAAAACTATTTCTGGATGATTTGGTATCCATTGGTCTTTTGGCTAATCACCATTTCGGCAACCATTGTGGCATTTCCAAAAGTCTTACGACGTGGAGATGAGAAACGAGCACGTTGGGTGAGCCCGGATCGGGGCATTCGTTAGATGAAATGCAAGAGTCATGAGATTTTAAAGATCGTGCTGTATTGATGTCTGGGGAAAACCGCAGCACTTCGTTAGGTAAAAGAGAAATGAAGACAAATTCGTTGATTATTGATTTACGTCGTCAATTACCGTGGCACAAGCGCTATGTTTCTACAACAAGCACAGCCATGATGTGGGGCGGTTGGTTGTTGTTGTGGCGTCCTTTCGTGTTTGTATGGTTATTGGTTGAACTACAAAAAACACATTTGGTACACCGTTTATTTAGTGCCTTTGGTGTGGGAATTGAGCATGGCTTTACAGCACTCATTGCTTGTGCAATTGGTTTGTTGCTATGGAGTCATATTTTGCCTGAACGCCGTGTGGGTGGTGATGAACTTGACATGAAGCAGACAGATGATTATGCACGCTACTTTGATATACCTGAGCAAGAAATTGAGCAGGGACGTAGCCAAAAAATTACGATAGTTCACCACGATGAATTTGGTAAAATTGTTAGAGTTGAATAAGCCAAATTAATTCAAGAAAGCCCACATTATGTGGGCTTTCTTTTTATATATGTTTTTAGAGAGTAATAAGTTTTAAATCTTGAAAGCTATGTCTGAGTAGGCTTTATTTACCTTTGAAAACAGGTGGACGCTTTTGTAGCATGGCAAAGACACCTTCTCGAACATCTTCTGTGGTCAGCAAAGGCTGTAAATGAGTTTGCAATTGATCAAAAGCAACCTCATAGCCTTCATTAATAGCTTCACGTGCAGAGGCAAGAGTGGCTTTGACAGCAAGTGGGGCCGCCTGGGAAATATGTTCCGCAAGTTCTATCGCACGGTTAAGCTCCGTCCCTTCAGGGCATATTTCTGTAATCAGATTCATATCAAATGCTGCTTTTGCATCAAAAGGGTCACCTGTAAGCAAATAGCGCATCGCTTTGGCCCAACCTGCTGCCTGAGTAAAGCGAGCAGTCGCGCCGCCAAAAGGTAAGATGCCACGTTGGACTTCCATTTGTGCAAATTGAGTATTTTCACTTGCAATTGCAAGATCTGCATTAAGAAATAGTTCGATACCCGCGGTATAACAGTAGCCCTGTACAGCTACAATTAATGGTTTACTCAGTTTTCGGCCAACTGTACCCCATGGGTTAATTTCTTCATCATTAAAATCGAACACGCCTGTAGCAAGCTTAGGTTGTAACTCAACCAAATCTAAACCCGCCGTAAAATGATCGCCATGAGCAAAAATAATCGCACAGCGCAGAGCATCATTATTTTCATATTCTGTAAGCGCTAGAGATAAATCTTTAATGAGGTGGCTATCAAAGGCATTGCGTTTTGCTGCCCGATCTAAACCAATTAAAAAAATATGTCCGCGAGTTTCACGGCTGACTTTTCCTTCTTGATTTGACATATTGTCGTGCTCTTTATTTGTGTTTCATTATCTTTTAAACAATCATTTAAAAACGATCAAATACAATTTGTTGATGACTTGGTAAGTGAAAATAAAAGCATGCTGTCAATACTCGTCAAAAGTCAACCTGACGTATAGATGTATCAGGTTGAGCAAGTTTATGCAGAGCGCCGTGAATACATTAATAGCCCTAGACATAACAGGGTTAAACCTAAAACAAGATGTGAGCTAAGTTGTTCATGGTTGAACCATGTTCCCCAAAAGGTGGCTAAAACAGGGGTGATAATTGTAATAAGTAGTACCGTCGTCGGTTGGAGTACCTTAATGAGTTGATAATAAAAAATCATGGCAAGTACAGAAGAAAAGACAGCACTATAGAAGACCGCGAGTGAAATTTTCAGACTTGGAAGTTCAGTTGGAAGATGTGACCAGAAGAAAGGCAATAAGCATGCGTAACCTACCCACGAGACAAGGCTAGAACCCGTCATTTGTATAATGGGGTGAATATGCGCTCCGACAGATTTTACGGCAAAAGTCGACAATACATAAAACAGCATAGCGATTAGCTCTAGCATAATACCAATACTGTTGAGCTGAAAACCTGATGAAGATAGCCCTAATGTAAAACTCATCCCGACAAGCGCAATACCGAGACCAAGCCACTGCCATGATGAAAAACGCTCACGCCCTAATACAAAAGAACTGACAAGCCCAGATACTAACGGAGAGGTGCCGTAAATAATTGAAATAATGGCTGATGGAACTTTATCTGCACCCATGTAGCAAAAAGCCATGGAACCAAATAAACCAATGGCTCCTGCACAGTAGCTTAAAACCGCTTTTTTACTAAAGATCAGTTTTAAACGGAAAAACTTTAGACATAGTAAAGCAATCGGAATAGCGATGCTAAAGCGAAGGAATAATCCCCATGCCCAGTGAAGTTCTTGTACTGTCCAGACGGCGGCGAGTGGTGTAAGCGACCAAATAATAATGACCGCAATAAATTGGCCGGCTGTAGCGAGTCGAGTCGGAGATGAAGGTAATGCTACAGCCGGCTGAATCTGCGGGCTGGACGTACTCTGTTGTTCAAATAAAGGCTTCATATAAAGCTCCATAAATTGATGTTTTGTAGGATGAACGGGCATAAAAAAAGCCGCTTTTTATGGCGGCTTTTTAAGAAAAATCAGAGGAAATATTATGTAAGTAACTTCTTGATTTTTTTATTCAAAGCGCCAAATTGTCTGAAATAAGGGCGTCGGCAATCGACCACACAGAGCATCATCTCTGAGGCGTGGAATTGACGCGCTAGACAATAATGGGCTTTAGATAAAAACATGATAAGTATATTAAAAATATAGATGATATTTTTATAACATATAAACAGAAAAGTACAAATGAGATTCAAGCGTGGAATATAGATTTTTTGAATACGTTAAATTAGTTGTTTGCTTAGCCCCATATTTTTCTCATAATACCTCGTCAAATTGATCTCAATAAGCAGCTGCTCTTATGTCACCTTTAGAAATCTTTGCGGTCTTAATTAGTCTAATTGGAGTCGGATTAACTGTAATTCGCAATATGTGGTGCTGGCTGTTTAATTTCTTTGCCTTTGTTCTATACGCCTATTTGTTTTATGAATTTAAGCTTTATGGTGAAACGATTTTGCAGTTCTTTTTTATGGCTGTAAATTTTTATGGTTTTTACTATTGGCTCAAAGGAAAGCAGCAAGATCACGACATTCGAATTGAACCTATCGCAGTTCAAACCGCTATCATTCAAATGATCATTGCTGCGGTAGGTGGCTTACTGTTTGGTTTGATACTTAAAAACTTTACCGATGCAGCAGTGCCTATGCTCGACTCACAGCTTGCCGCATTTAGTTTGCTTGCAACTTATTGGACGAGTCGAAAACATATTGCAACTTGGATACTTTGGGTATTTGTCGACATTATTTATGTGGGTATGTTTATTTATAAAGATCTGTTTTTAACTTCTGCCTTATATGCAGCCTTTGTGTTAATGGCAGCTTATGGTTGGTATCAATGGGAGAAGGTTAAAAGAAAGCAGGTTGATCATATAGACTTGAAAAAAACGATTTAATGTATGAGAAAATATTAAAACAATAATCCTGTTTGGAAATTATTTGATGACTCATACTTTAAAAAAGCTTTTATTTTGTTTATTTCTTTTTGCTGGTTATGCAAATGCTCAGGTTAATGCTATTCCTTTAAACCAGCTCAGTAAATTACCTGATTCATGTCAGAAAGATGAACCTGTTGAAAATAATAAATTAGTTATACAGACGGCACAGATAAAAATACAAAGCTATTCTTGCTTTAAGCCTGATATAGCTGATGCGCTAGGCTATAACGTATTTGCTATCAATTTAGATAAAAATAAAACCTATTATTTTAAAGCGCAAACTCAGGATATATCTTCAATAGCTGGTCAGAACATACATAAAATTGATTCTGAAACCTTTGCAATAGACAACTATCAAGAGCGTGGCGGAAATTTCATTATTTTTTGGGTAGCGGATTGGTCAAATATTTATACACAAGATATTTCTTATTATACGGATGATGAAACTTCCATAGATAGTTTTATTAAAGACAACCAGATTTATTTACAGAAGAAAAAATATTTGAATAATACCAAAACTAAAAAAGTTGGAGCTCCCTTAATCATTATGAAAGACAAACAAAAAGGTTTGATTATTAATAAGACTAAGGCACAAAACTTTTAAATCATTAATTTCTGGATTTTTATGAAAAATTTAACTCACATATTTTTATTTTGTATTGGCTTTTTAGTAGCAACGACCTCTTATGCGCAAGTAAATATTAAACCTTTATGGCATGGTAAAGTATTGAACAGTTTTGATATTCCTTTAAATAATTTGAAAAAGCCAAAGCAGGTTATTAAAGGTGAGGCTGATGAATGCAATGGTGGTTATTTCCCAGATCAATGGGTATATGAAGATGGAGTGGTACTCTCTACGGGTTCTTTAGATAAGGTATATGTAAGCCAGCAAAATGGTCTAAAGTATGGTTCCCGATTATTTAATCATTTAACTTCTGAGAATGAGTTTAAAAAGTTTTTTGGTAAGCAGATAGTTATGTCTGAAAATCATACTTACTCTATCTTTCCTTGGAAAGGGAGTAATGATGGCTTACATTTTCATTTCCGTAATGGAAAATTACATTACTATACGCACTCTATTGATGACTGCTAGTAATTAACTTTTAAGAATAACCATGATCCTGAATTTAGTCATATATAAACAGCAACAGTTTGATGCAGTGGCCCAAAAAATTATGGCTGAACCCACAAAATATATAGATTTTAATTCGGTGTCAGATTTTTATAAGGTTGCATGGCTCAAGGATTTTCCGCAAGGTACTCAGGTCTCTGCGACAGGTTTAGATGATGGAGCCGAAGAGTTTTATGCAGTGGTGCAATTTAAACAGCAGTACTTAAAGTTTGATATTAAAGAAAATTATTCAACACTGTGTTTTCAGGATATGAATGGTGAAATTTTTAAGCGTGATTTTTAATTGAAGAAATAAGAGTAAAAAAGCGACTTAACGTCGCTTTTTTTAATAGATAAATTTTGAAATTTTATCTGCCGTTGCGATGACCAGAGCGGCGATATCTTCTTTAAAGGTTTTTTCATCATAAGTGGTAATTGGACAGCTCACCGAAAGGACCGCCACCATTTTTCCATTAGATTGTTTGAAAATAGGAGCACCACAAGCAGCCATATCATGATTGTAATGACCCCAGCTCACCATCGATTTTTGGGTTTTTACATAATTTAGTTTTTGTAAGAGTGCTTTCAAGTTAGTTGGGGTAAGTTCTGAGAAACTATCCCACTCATTGAAATTACGATAGCGTTGTCGTACTTCTGCCTCTGGTAAATCTGACAATAACATTTGACCAATAACGGTAGCATGGGCTGGCCAGCGAGTACCTAAACTAATATTGCTGGTAAAAGTACCCATTGATTGAACGTTATTTACAAAAACAATATGTGTACCTTCCAAAACAGTCAGATGTACTGCGAGTTTGGTCTGATCACGTAGTTCTTTCATTAAAGGAGTGGATAAGTCGAGTAATGAAAGCTTCGATAAACTGTTAAAACCAAGCTCCATAACTTTTGAGTCAAGCGCATAAGTTTTTTGGGATGCTTTCCTTAAATAGCCAGAAGCTTCGAGTGTATAAATAAGACGAAATGCACTAGAACGGTTCACTTCCAAAATTTCGGCAATTTCTGTAATCGTCATTTCTTGTGCTTGTTGATTAAATGCTTGCAAGATGGCTAAACCACGCACAAGCCCTGGTACTAAATATCGATCATCATTTTTTGTCGTTTCTGATTCTTGCAAATCTTCTTCAATCTCTAGGCTCATTTGTGTTGTTTTCCTATAAATAAAAAAGGGTTCGAATTGGGGCATTATGCTTTATTTTAGAACTATTGTAATTATAAAGATCACATAAAACATTTTTTATATTTAAAACAAAGTTTTCTTTTTGAAACGTAACAAATTATTTAAAATTAATTAATAGAATGATTTTTATCATTATTTTTACTTTGACAAAAATTAACCAAGAGTATTATTCTTTGCTTGTGTTTTGGAAATGAAATTAAGTTTTGTATATAAAACAAAATGAGGACGCAAAGTATGAGTTGGATCTCAGTTTGTCAGCAGGGTGACGTTAGCGAAGATGAGCCGAAGGCTATCGAAGTTGAAGGAAAAAAAATTGGCGTATTTTTTGTCGATGAAAATTACTTCGCTATCGAAAATGTTTGCCCTCATGCGTATGCCTTATTAACGGAAGGATTTATCGAAGATCAAACTGTTGAATGTCCATTGCACGAAGCAATTTTTGACATTCAGACAGGTGAGCTAAAAAGTGGGCCCGGGTGTAGAAACCTATGTACGTACCCAGTTCGTGTTGAAGGACAGGATATTCAAATTCAACTCTAGTCCTCACATGTACAAGGAAGCAGAACAATGAAGACATTTAATGAAAAGTTAGCAAGCTGGATTCATGCAACGCCAGCAACTGAAGCAGGTATCAACAATATTCAAATTCCTGGTCAATCTGAATTGTTGGTTTGGCAGACACGTTATAAAGAACCGACTCTCTACGAGCAAGATTTTGTAAAGAACTTGATTCAAGCATTCTCTGCGGGTGCAACAGCGCTAGATGATGTTGTTACTGCACTTAATCAACAGGGTTTCCGCTGTGAATCTGGTGATGAATGGACTTCTGCAAGCTTTACAGAAGAAATGCAACGTTTAGGTTATTGATTCAGGGAAGAATAAAATGAACGCAATCGTATCAACTTCACAAAGTGCTGAAGAATATTTAGAACTTGGTTTACGTGACCAATGGCATCCAGTTTTGGCAAGTTGGGAAGTCGCTGCTAATCCGGTCGGAATTACCCGTTTAGGCGAAAACATTGTGGTTTGGCGTGATGCTGAAGGGCAGGTTCATGCACTTGAAGATCGCTGTCCGCATCGCGGCGCTCGTCTTTCCCTCGGTTGGAACTTGGGTGACCGAGTTGCTTGTTGGTATCACGGTGTTGAAGTTCGTGCTGATGGTGTGGTTGCCGATGTGCCAGCAGTTCATGAATGTCCAATGACTGGAACTAAATGCTTAAAGAACTATCCAGTAATTGAGCAGCATGGTGCAATCTTCATCTGGTTTGGTATTGATGCAAATGAACAACCGGCACCGCTTGAGTTTCCAGAGCAACTTGCAAGTGAAGAGTGGAGTGCGTTCCTTTGCCAAGCAGACTGGAAAGTAAACCATCAATACGCGATTGATAACGTGATGGACCCAATGCATGGTAGTTATTTACATGCGACATCGCACTCGATGGCAGATGGTGATCGTACCGCAGAGATGAAACATCGCACGACCGATAATGGTTTTATTTTTGAAAAAGAAGGTCAATTAGGCGTGAACTTCGACTGGGTTGAATATGGTTCAACAGGTGCGAGTTGGTTACGACTTTCAATTCCATACCGTAAACAATTTGGCCCAGGTGGTGAGTTCTGGATTGTGGGCTATGCAACGCCAATTGATGCCAACAATACCCGTGTATTTTTCTGGCGCTGCCGTAAGGTGAGTGGTTGGCAACGTAATGTATGGCGCTTCTTATATCGCAATCACTTAGAACAATTGCATTGGGATGTATTGGAACAAGACCGAATTATTTTAGAAAATCTTGCGCCAAATGCACGTGAACAAGAATTCCTCTATCAACACGATGTTGGCCTTGCTCGTTTACGCCGTTTAATGAAAAAAGAAGCTGAGAAGCAATTAAAGAAAATTGCTGCGCTAAATGCATCAAACCGTATTGAGATGCAGGAAGAAGCTCATGGCTAATGTAGCGTTGTTGCAAGGCAAAAAAGTTTTAGTGACTGGTGCTGCACGTGGTTTAGGCCGAGATTTTGCTCAAGCGATTGCCGAGGCTGGTGCTGAGGTTGTAATGGCAGATATTTTATCTGACTTGGTGCAACAAGAAGCACAAGCTTTGCAAAAACAAGGACTAAATGTTCATGCTGTCACCGTTGACCTTGCCAATGCAGACTCTATTGAAAATGCGGTTGCAAAAAGCGTGGAAGTATTAAAAGGACTAGATGGCCTTGTGAACTGTGCGGCACTAGCAACCAATGTCGGTGGAAAAAATATGATTGATTACGATCCTGAACTTTGGGATCGGGTCATGAATATTAATGTGAAAGGTACATGGCTCATCAGTAAGGCATGTGTTCCCCATTTAAAACAATCGGCTGCTGGCAAAATTATTAATGTTGCTTCCGATACAGCACTTTGGGGCGCACCGAACCTAATGGCTTATGTGGCAAGTAAAGGTGCAATTGTTGCCATGACGCGTTCAATGGCAAGAGAGTTGGGACAGTCCAATATCTGTGTCAACACATTGTCACCGGGACTTACTCTGGTTGAAGCAACCGAGTATGTGCCTCAAGAACGTCACGATTTATATGTCAACGGAAGAGCGATTCAACGTCAGCAACTTCCACAAGATTTAAATGGAACAGCATTGTATCTACTGTCGGATTTGTCCTCTTTTGTGACAGGTCAAAATATTCCGGTCAATGGCGGTTTTGTCTTTAACTAAGGAGTAGTCAAATGATTACAGGGATCGAGATTTTAAAGTTTGGAGTTGAAGATAGAGCCGCTTCAAACAAGTTTTTGGCAGATTTTGGTTTAAGCAAAAGTACTTCGGATATTGAAGGCACAGATTTATACCAAACTCAAAATGGCAGCAAGATTTATCTATTTAATTGTGATGATGACCGTTTGCCACCAGCGATTGAACAAGGCTCAACTTTACGTGAAGTCACGTGGGGTGTTGAAAGCACACAAGACCTCGAAGACTTAGCAGCACGTTTGGCCGATGTAGAAGGTTTTAAACGTTCTGAAAGTACAGTTCAGTGTCTTGACCCAAATGGCATGACGATTCGTTTTGAACAAAGTTTTGTTAAAGAAGTACCTGAACTTAAAACGGAAGGTATTAACCAATACGGCAACATTCAACGTGTTAATGCAGCAAGTCCTGTCTATGAAAAAGGTCAGCCTGTTGCGATTGGGCATGTAGTGTTCTTCACACCAGATTTGGCAACGACTGAAAATTTCTATATTGAAAAAGTTGGCTTTCATTTATCGGATGCCTATAAAAATCGTGGTGCATTCTTACGTTGCCGCGGTGAAGGTTATCACCATGATTTATTCTTGCTGAGTGTTCCAAATAAACCTGCTGGCTTAAATCACGTTGCGTTTGTAGTACGTGATATCCATGAGGTGATTGGGGGCGGTTTAAATATGAATCGTTCGGAATGGTCAACCTTTATTGGACCGGGACGTCACCCAATTTCTTCTGCTTATTTCTGGTACGTCAACTCACCATTGGGTGGTGCATTTGAATATTACACCAACGATGATTATTTGACAGAAGAATGGCAGCCACGTGTAGAAGAGCATCGTCTAGAGCTTTTCACCGAATGGGCGATTGAAGGTGGTCTTGATGACACAACCCGCCGTCAGGTGAAGCCTGTTTAACAGGTATGGCTGAACAAGGAAGATGGCTATGGAAAAGATCGTAATTGTAGGTGCTGGACAGGCAGCGGGTTGGGCAGTAAGTACCTTACGCCAAAACGGTTATGTGGGCGAAATTCACGTCGTTTCAAATGAAGACCAAGTGTTTTACGAGCGTCCACCACTGTCTAAGCAAGTCCTTTCAAAAGAAGCTACTTATGAAAGTTTGAATCTGTTCTCACCTGAACAGGTTCAAGAGTTCAACGTTCAATGGCATAAACCAGAAATTGCGACAAAAGTCGATCGTGAGCAAAAACAGGTTCATTTAGAAAGTGGCCAAGTTTTACCGTATGACAAATTGCTGATTGCAACCGGAAGCCGTGCACGTATACCAGTCAATACATGGCAGTTCATTCCAAATGTTGTGACCTTACGTAATGTCTATGACTGTGAACGTTTGGCTGAAATTTTAAAGAATGCAAAGAATGTCGCTGTGATTGGCGGCGGCTGGATTGGTTTAGAAATTGCTGCAACTGCACGTAAGCAAGGTAAAGAGGTACATGTTTTTGAATATGGCGACCGTTTATGTGCAAGAAGTGTGAGTCCGGAAGTTTCTGCATTTTTAAAAAATATGCATGAAACACAAGGCACAAAAATTCATTTAGACAGCAAAAGCCTTCATTTGGTTGAAGCACCAGATCGCAAAGTTGAAGTGGTAAATCATCCTCAACATAGCCAGTTATTTGACTGTGTTGTGGTAGGTGCTGGTGCTGAAATTGCCAAAGAGTTAGGTGTGCACGCTGGTCTCGATGTGAAAGATGGCATTGTGGTGAATTGTTTTGGGCAAACCTCAGATCAAAACATTTATGCCGCAGGTGATGTCGCAATTCATCCGAGCTTGGGTTATTGCATTCAGTCTTGGGCAAATGCACAAAATCAAGCGATTGCAGCAGCAAAATCAATGCTCGGAATTGATACTGAATATACCGATATTCCATGGCTCTGGTCTGATCAGTACCACTTCAATATTCAGATTTTAGGTACGTATCAACCAGATAGAACCAAAGAAGTAGTGATTCGCCAAGGTGGTGAGGATCAGGTGAGTTATTTATATCTCGACCATGAAAATCGTTTGCTCAACATGATTGCCATTAATGATTCGAAGCTGATCAAACTGGCAAAACGTTGGATGCAAGCCAACACCATTTTAGATCCAAAACTATTAGTAGATGCCGAATTTAATGTCATGAAGTTAAAACCGTAAGCATTAAATCTGGTTCTCATTACCAAATCGAAGGAATGACGCATGAGTAATGAAGAAAAAAGTGGATTGAAGCATTGGGTGCCTGCTTTTGTCCTTATGGTGTGTGTGGTACTGGCATTTTTCGACAAGATTAGTATTGCGGTTTTATTTTCAGATCCTCATTTTCAAACTGCAATGGGAATTGCTGAAGATAAGGCCAAGCTTGGATGGCTCATGACAAGTTTCTTGCTTGCTTATGGCTTTTCATCGGTCTTTCTAAGCTTCTTGGGTGACATTTTTAATCCAAAGAAAATGCTGTTCTGGAGCGTGACCTCTTGGGGTTTACTCATGTTTTGCATGGGCTTCACCACCAGTTATTCAGGCATGTTGATTTTACGTGTACTGCTTGGTTTGGCAGAAGGTCCGTTATTTGCCTTGGCGTATACCATTGTTAAGCAGACTTATACAGACCGTCAGCAAGCACGTGCTTCTACTATGTTTTTGCTTGGAACTCCGATAGGTGCATTCCTTGGATTCCCAATCACGGCAAATGTTTTAGCTCACCACGACTGGCACACCACTTTTTTTGTGATGGCTGCGCTAACCCTAATTGCCATTTTCAGTATTGTTTTTGGTTTGCGTAACTTACAGCTCAAGAAAACTGTCGAAATTGAGGGCGAGAGTAAACGTACCAATTTCAAAGGCCACATTGCCAATACTAAATTGTTGCTCAGCAACAGCGCGTTCTGGCTGGTTTGCCTCTTTAACATTGCATTAATGACTTATTTGTGGGGCTTAAACAGCTGGGTTCCTTCTTATCTTATGCAAGACAAAGGATTCAATCTCAAAGAGTTTGGGATGTATTCAAGCTTTCCATTCATTGCCATGTTAATTGGCGAAATCATCGGTGCGTTTTTATCTGACAAATTAGGCCGCCGAGCAATTCAAGTCTTTAGCGGTTTATTACTCGCGGGCATCTTCATGTATGTGATGGTCATTATGACTCAACCATTATTGATTATTGCTGCCATGTCTTTAAGTGCGATGGCGTGGGGTTTTGGAGTAGCAGCTGTATTTGCTTTGCTTGCCCGAGTAACCACCTCAAATGTAGGGGCGACTGCGGGTGGAATATTTAACGGTTTAGGTAATTTTGCAAGTGCAATTGCGCCTGTTCTTATCGGTTACATCGTGATGCAAACACATAGTTTTAATTTAGGAATTAGCTTCTTGGCTGCTGTCGCTGTCATTGGGTCGTTGTTCTTGGTTCCTCTTTTAAAACGTTATTAATTCACTGTATAGGAGTTTAAAAAATGACTACACAACAATTCGAATCGTGGGCACAACCAGAGGGTGCTTCTTTAGAAGATTGGTTAAATACACGTATTGCTCGCTTTGAGACACGCAAATACGACTTCGATGCTTTGAAGTTCCAAGCAGATTACGACCCGAAGTATCGCCGTGCACAAATGCGTTACATGGGTACGGGTGCAACAGGTGTTGCAAATGACGGTAACACCGTTCCAGCAGAAAACTTCACATTTTCCACAATGGTTTTGCCTGCGCAGTGTGAAGGTCCTTTGCACATTCACCACGACGTTGAAGAAGTGTTCTTTATGCTTCGCGGCGAAATTGATTTGTTCATTGAGCACAACGGCGAAAAATTTGAGACCCGTTTAAAAGAGCGTGACCTGATTTCAATTCCACCGGGAATCTACCGTGGTCTATTTAACCCAGGTCAAGAAGATGCCTTGATGTGTGTGATGTTGGGAACAGGTAAACCAACCATTCCGAACTATCCACCAGAGCATCCATTGTCTCAAATCAAACGTTAATTGTTTGATGAAGTGAATGAAAGGAAAGAATTGAAAATGATGACACTCATTGAAAAGTTAGCAGAATTTCCGGTGAAAACCATCACTATTCAAGGCCAGCAACAAGCTTATCGGGAAGCCGGTCAGGGTGAGTACCTTGTGCTGTTGCATGGCATTAGTTCAGGTTCTGCTTCATGGGTAAACCAACTTGAAGTGTTGTCTCATCATTTTCATGTCATCGCCTGGGACGCACCGGGCTATGGCAAATCAGATGAACTTTTAACTGATCAACCCAATGCTACCGATTACGCAAAGCGTTTGGCAGCGTTATTCAATACTTTAAAAATTGAAAAAGCAATTGTGGTAGGACACTCATTAGGTGCCTTACAGGCGAGTGCATTTGCTGCACTTTACCCAGAGCGAGTGAAGCACTTAGTTGTTGCTAACTTGGCTCAAGGCTACCAACGCCACGATGAAGAAACACAAATTCAGGTTTTTGAAAAAAGACCAAAAATGTTGAAAGAACTAGGCGCCAAAGGCATGGCCGAAAGCCGTGGACCTCATTTGATTTATAAACAAGAGCCACAAGCTTTAGCCTTAGTTTCAGAGGTGATGCAGCAGTTGACCCAACAGGGTTTCACCCATGCATCGTACTTACTCGCATATGACGAAATACGTAATTACTTAACCCATTTAAAAGTCCCATGCACAGTGATTGCAGGGCAGCAAGATCAAATCACTCCTGCGTTAGGTATACAAGAGCTTGCTCAGGAATTGCAGTTGGAACAGCGCTTCATCATAGAAGATGCAGGGCATTTAAGTTATGTCGATCAACCGCAAGCATTTAACCAAATTATGTTGACGATTCAGGAACAATCGTAAGAGAGATTAAGGATTATGAGCTTCCAAGTTGAAGGAAAAGTTGCAGTTGTTACCGGTGGCTCATCTGGGATTGGGCTGGCTGCTGTTGAAATACTGGTTGCAGAGGGTGCAAAAGTTGCTTGGTGTGGTCGCGATGAAGAACGTTTAAATGCTTCTAAGCACTATATTTTAGAAAAATATCCGCATGCCAACATTTTTACCAAAGCATGTAATGTGTTGAAAAAAGAAGAAGTTCAGCAATTTGCTAAAGACGTCAAACTCAATTTGGGCAATGTAGACATGCTCATTAACAATGCTGGGCAAGGCCGTGTTTCAAGTTTTGAAAACACACAAGATGAAGACTGGATGAAAGAAATCGAGCTGAAATATTTCAGTGTTTTACATCCGGTACGGGCTTTTCTTGACGACTTAAAAAAGTCGGCAAATGCCTCAATTACCAATGTGAACTCATTACTGGCATTGCAACCAGAACCACACATGATTGCGACTTCATCTGCACGCGCTGCACTGTTGAATTTAACCCATTCGTTGGCGCATGAATTTACTCAATATGGCGTTCGTGTGAACTCGATTTTACTCGGAATGGTTGAATCTGCGCAGTGGAAACGCCGTTATGAAACCCGTTCAGATTTAAATCTGTCATGGGAAGAGTGGACAGGCAATATCGCAAAAAATCGCGGTATCCCAATGCAACGTTTAGGTCGTCCAGAAGAACCTGCACGTGCTTTAGTTTTCTTGGCATCACCATTGGCATCTTACACCACAGGTTCGGCCATAGATGTCTCAGGTGGTTTTAACAAACATTTATAAATATCAGGTGCTGTCATGAAAAAGTTGATGATGATTGGTTTTGGCGCAATGGCAGCAGAAGTGTATGCCCACTTGCCTCAAGATCTGCAACTCAAATGGATTGTAGTGCCATCTCGCAGTATTGAAAAAGTGCAGTCACAAGTCTCTTCCGAGATTCAGGTGATTTCAGATATTGAGCAATGTGATGGTACGCCAGACTATGTCATTGAGGTGGCAGGTCAAGCAGCAGTGAAAGAGCATGCTCAAAAAGTTTTAGCGAAAGGCTGGACCATTGGTCTGATTTCGGTGGGTACTTTGGCTGATAACGAGTTTCTGATTCAGCTTAAACAAACTGCCGAAAAAAATGATGCCCATCTGCATTTACTGGCAGGGGCTATCGCAGGTATTGACGGTATTTCTGCGGCCAAAGAAGGTGGTTTGCAAAAGGTCACTTACAAAGGCTGTAAAAGTCCAAAAAGCTGGAAGGGCAGTTATGCAGAGCAATTGGTCGATTTAGACCATGTGGCTGAAGCTACAGTCTTTTTTACAGGAACTGCCCGTGAAGCTGCGACAAAATTTCCAGCCAATGCCAACGTTGCAGCAACCATTGCACTTGCAGGGCTTGGAATGGATGAAACCATGGTTGAGTTAACTGTTGATCCAACCATCAACAAAAACAAACACACCATTGTGGCAGAAGGTGGCTTTGGGCAAATGACCATTGAACTGGTGGGCGTGCCGTTGCCAAGTAACCCGAAAACATCAACTTTGGCTGCGCTTAGCGTGATTCGTGCTTGTCGCAACAGTGTAGAAGCAATACAGATTTAAGAAGGATTTGATCATGGCAAAGGAAATTTATATTGCAGGTGAATGGCGTTTAGGCCGTGGTGCAGTCATTCAAAGCCTGTTTCCGGCAGATCAGTCGGTTAACGCTGAGCTTTCAACAGCAACGCTTGAAGATGTAAATGAAGCAATTGAAAAAGCAGATCAGGCTTGGCGTCAACCGAGCTGGAGAAACAGTTTGCCGCATGAGCGTGCACGTATTCTCTATAAAGTTGCAGACATTATTGAGGCGCGTGTAGATGAATTATCGAAACTGCAAACCCGAGATAATGGGAAGCCTTTAACCGAAACTCGTGGCTTGGTGATGAGCGCTGCGGCGACTGCGCGTTATATTGCGGCGGCTTGTGAAACGCTAAACGATGAACTCACCACTCAGCGTGCTCCAGACTTTATGACTATGAGTGTGCATGAACCTGTAGGCGTTGTGGCAGCAATTACCCCTTGGAACTCTCCAATTGCGAGTGAAGTTCAAAAGCTTGCTCCAGCTTTGGCAGCAGGAAATGCCGTGGTGTTAAAACCAGCAGAAGCAACTTCACTGATCGCTTTAGAGCTTGCCAAAATTTTTGAAGAAGCAGGTTTACCAAAAGGCTTACTCAGTGTGTTAGTTGGCCGCGGTTCTGTGATTGGTGATGCAATTGCTCAACATCCATTGGTTCGTAAAATCTCTTTTACGGGTGGAACAACCACGGGTCGTCATTTGGCACATATTGCCGCAGATAAACTGATTACCACTTCGCTTGAGTTAGGAGGAAAGTCACCAACCATCGTTTTGCCAGATGCAGATGTCGAACTGGCTGCTAAAGGTGTGGCTTACGGTATTTTTAGCTCGGCAGGCCAAGCGTGTATCGCAGGTTCTCGCTTGTTTATTCATAGCAGCCTTTACGATCAGTTTTTAACGCGTTTGGTTGAAATTACCAAAGGCTTACGTGTCGGCCATCCAGAACAGGCGGGTGTGCATTTAGGGCCATTGGTCAATGACAAACATTTGCAATCCGTCGACCGCTATGTGCAGCTTGCTAAAAGTGAGGGTGGTCAGGTTCTGATTGGTGGTGAAGCGCTTACCACTGGTGACTATGCCAAAGGAAGTTATTACTTACCGACCATTATCACGGGCTTAAATAACAGTGCTCAAACCTGTCAGGAAGAAATTTTTGGCCCTGTTTTAGTCGTTATGAAATATGACAACGAACAAGATTTAATTGCCCAAGCCAATGACAGTTGTTTTGGTCTTGCAGCAGGCATCTGGACTGAAAGCTATCGCAAAGCTTGGTGCATTGCACGTGCCTTAGAAGTGGGAACGGTATGGATTAATACCTACAAAAAATTCTCGATTAGTGCGCCGTTTGGTGGCTTTAAAGACAGTGGAATCGGACGCGAAAAAGGCCGTTTGGGCATTTTATCGTACATGCAACAAAAGAGTATTTATATGGGGCTAAATGAACAGCCTAACCCTTGGTGCGATTAATAAATTCAAGGACTGAAAAAACAAATTTTGAGGAAAAGACATGACTGAACGTGTAAATGTAGGCGAAGCAATCGCAAGAGTTTTAGAAGCGCACCAAGTTGATAGTATTTATGGTGTTATTTCCATCCACAATTTACCTATTGCCGATGCAGTTGGGCGCCGTGAAAAAATGCGCTTTGTCGCAGCCCGTGGTGAAGCGGGTGCAGTCACCATGGCAGATGCACACTCACGGTTTAAAGGCCTAGGTGTAGCGTTAACCAGTACGGGTGCTGGTGCAGGTAATGCGGTAGGTTCACTGATTGAGGCAATGAATGCAGGTAGTCCTGTATTGCATTTAACGGGTCAAGTTGAGCGTGAATATCTTGACCGTGATGCAAGTTTCATCCATGAAACCAAAGACCAACTTACATTCTTGCGTGCATCAAGCAAAGCAGCGTTCCGTATTACCAGCCCAGACAATGCTGTTGGCGTGATTCGTGAAGCCATCCGTGTAGCAACTACAGTTCCAATGGGACCAGTAAGTGTTGAGCTACCAATTGATGTACAAGCAGCAGAAATTGATTTGCCACTTAATCTTGGGCCAGTCAAAGCGCTTGAGTTACCACAGGCAGAGCAAGCAGAAATTGATCTTCTTGTCAGTGAAATCAAAAAAGCAAAACGTCCAATTTTCTGGATTGGCGGTGGAACTTTAAATAGCATTGCAGAAGTGAAAGCAATTGCAGATTTAGGTATTCCGGTTGTTTCATCGACTCATGCTCGTGGGGTGTTGGCAGATGATCATCCACGTAGTTTAGGTGCTTTCCATAACTCGGCAGGTGTTGAGCAGTTATTAAAAGGTGCTGACTTAATGGTTGTGGTGGGTTCTCGTTTACGTAGTAATGAAACAAAAACTTATTCGGTTGAGTTCCCTGAAAATATTATTCAGGTAGATGCCAACCCAGTGGCTCAGCAACGTAATTACAAAATCCGCAACTTCATTTGTGGCGATGCCAAAGATGTCTTAACACGTGTATTAGAACAGCTTAAAGGAAGCTCAAAAGTTGATGCCGATTACGATGCTGCTGTAGTAGCTGCTAAGCAGGCTGCAATTGATGCACTGCGTAAACAAATCGACCAATATGCTTTAATTTGTGATCACTTACGTGCAGCTTTACCTCAAGACGGCATTTTTGTACGAGACATCACCATGTCGGGTAGTACATGGGGGAGTCGTTTATTTCCTGTACAAGCACCAAACCAAAACATCCACTCACTTGCGGGTGCAATTGGGTTAGGCCTTGCAACAGCAATCGGCGCTTCAATTGCTAACCCTGACAAAAAAGTAATTGGTTTAGTCGGCGATGGCGGCTTAATGCTTGGCATTGGTGAAATTGCAACCATGGTGCAAGAAAACACCAATATGGTCTTAATGATTATGAATGACGGTGGTTATGGCGTAATGCGTGGCATTCAAAATAATTACTTCGGTGGCCGCCAGTATTTCAATGAACTGCATACACCTGACTACAAACTCCTTGGCGAATCAATGGGTGTGAAAAGCTGGAAAGTCGGTAGTGCAGATGAGTTTAAAACGGTTATTCAAGAGGCTGTCGCTTTTGAAGGACCAACTGTGATTGAGCTCGATATGAACTCGATTGGACCATTAAACTTCGCGGGTCCACCGCAAAAGAAACTGTATTAACCAGTTTGGATGGTTTAGTACATATGCGATGGGAGCTGCTAAGCCATCCTTTTTTTAGATAAATTTTTTTGTCTAAAAAACAATAAAAACGAAGTTTTACAGGTAAAACAAATAAAGTTCCAGCAGGACGCTGGAACTCAATAAAGGATGTAGAGATGAAAAAGACTTCATTGATCATGGCATTCATTGCACCGTTTACGCTGGGGGTAAGCGTCAATGCTTTTGCAAAAGATTCATTACTTGAGTGGAAAAGTGATGATGGAACTGAGTCATTAAAGTTAGGTGGGGTGGTTCGGTTAAATCAACGTTATGAAGATTGGGAAGGACCAAACCGTGGTTTTGGTAAGCTTTATTTCGACGTGTTCAGGGTTGATCTGAAAGGTAAGTTTGATGATGCCTACATCAATGCCAGCTATCTGTTTCAAGATCAACAGAAAACGTCTATTGAAAAAGCCTATGTGGGTTACAACTTAAATGCCAATAACAGCATTGAAGCAGGTCTGGTTTATAAACCATTTACGATTTATCCCTATCCGCAAAATGGTTGGACCTATCACATTCCATTCTTTTTAGGATATGGCAACAATATTGCGCCGGGACTTAACTGGAATTATCATGACAAAGATTGGGATGTAAAACTCGGCTATTACCCGCAAATGCTTGAGACCAATTTGCGCTATTCACCTGAAAGTGCAACTTATGATGACTTAGCTGGAAACGCATTTCCACCTCAAAAAGCCTATCAAAATGAAAAGCGCAATCAGGTGAATACCCGTATTGTGCGCAAGTTAGAAACTGATTTTGGTAAGCAAGAGTTTGGCGTATCGGGTGCAATAGCACAGTTGCATAACAAAGTGACCGATAAAGACGGTAAATATTATGCAGTCGGTTTGCATACTGAAAACAACTACAATCGCTTTAATTTACAAAGTTCTGTTATTCATTATCAATACGATGCGAAAAATCCAGATGGTGTAAATAATGATATGACTTTAATGGGCGCGAACGGGCTTACACCAGCCTATTTCATTGCTTCGGAAGGGACGATCGCCAGTTTAAACCTTGCCTATACGTTGCCTGTCACCAATATGGGTAAGCTAAAATCCATTAAGTTTTATAATGACTATAGTTACCTTGATAAAAAACGCGATGATTGGGCAGCTTCTCAAATGAACACCACAGGGATGATGTTTATTGCTTCACCATTTATGGTCTGGGCAGATTATACATGGGGTAAAAACTCCAACATTATTGGTGGCTCTACAAACTCAACGGGTTATACCTCTGCCACTTCGCTAAACAGTGATAAATGGCTATACCGCATTAACTTTAATATCGGCTTTACTTTCTAAAGTGAATAGCAATAAAAAACCACGCAATCGGCGTGGTTTTTTATTTAATAATTTAAAGCGTTTAATATCTGTTTTTTTCAAACTTATTCCAAAACACAAAGGCAGTCACAAAGGCCAAAATGGTCAGCGCGAAAATATAATACATCGCACCAATATCACTATATTGACTGAGCCAATGAACGAGAGGCAGTGTCATACCGCCAACAATGGCATAAGACAAATTATAAGAAAATGAAATGCCAGAGAAGCGAACAGGCGCGGGGAACATCTTAACCATACTGCTCGACACCATGCCAACCGTACCTGAGCATAGGCCCAACAACATATATAAACCAAAAATGGTTGAATGTGCGGCATGTCCTAAACTGTTATAAAAAACTGCTGCTGTGAGTGCCACGGCAAGCGCACCGACCATCATCACTTTGCCACAGCCAAAACGGTCAGCAAAATAGCCTGCCAAAATACAGCCAACCATTTGCATGACAATGGCTGCACTTTGCATTTCAAAAGTCTGTGCGCGCTCAAAACCAAATGAGCCAATCAACAAATTTGGCATGGCTAAAATCACTACCACCACACAGCCCGTTAAAAACCATGTAAATAACATGCCAATTGCAACGGCTGTTTTATGCGTTTTTAAGACTTGTTTTATAGGCATTTCTTTTGAAATTTCTTTACGAGCCTGCATGGCTTTAAACACAGGCGTTTCTTTTAAATAAGTCCGTAAATAAAGTGCAACTAGACCAAAAATACCACCTGCAATGAAAGGAATACGCCATGCCCAGTCATGGATTTGTCCTTCACTAAAATTCAATGAAATCCATAAAGACATCAGCGCGCCTAGTAAAATTCCTAGAGACAGTCCGGCAGTGAGTAAACCATTTGCCAGCCCAATTTTTCTTTCTGGAACATGTTCTGACACAAAGGTCCATGCGGCTGGAATTTCACCTCCAATTGCAATCCCTTGTACCACTCGCATAAGTAATAAAAGTAGGGGGGCCAAATACCCAATATTTTCAAAGGTGGGCAATATCCCGATAAACAGGGTAGGCAGCGCCATAAGTAAAATAGAAAGTGAAAATAGTTTTTTGCGTCCGACCAAGTCACCAAAGTGGGCCATAACCACCCCACCCAAAGGCCTAAAAAAGTAACCTGCTGCAAAAATACCGTAAGTGTTCAGCATGGCCCAAAATGGGCTGAGTGTGCTGGGGAAAAATAGGTCGGAAATGATTTTGGCGTAAAACACATAAATCACAAAATCATAAAACTCTAAAGCGCCACCCAATGAAGAAAGGGCAAGGGTTCGTTTATCTTCTTTATTAAGATAGTTCGCATCCTGCAAAGTTAAGTCCTGATCCATTTTTTTACTTAATTGTTGTAATTGAAGTTTGGATATTAATGGAAAAGTGAAGTAAAAGTAAATGGAGGAAATTTGTTCTATAGGTGATGGTAAATTGGTCTACCTAAGAAAAGCAAAAAAGCTTTAAAACAAAAAACTCATTAGATGAAACAAAAACAGATGTAGGAATGACTTTTCTTTTGAGCTGTTCAGCTACACAATAAAACTCGTCATATTAAGTTTAATGAGATTCAAACGATGAGTGTAGTTTTACCAGTCGCAAAGCGTGGTGAAGATATTTTGAAACTGATTGCTGCTCCAGTCTCGGCAAATGAGTTAAACAGTGATTGGCTTTATCAGCTTGCCGCTGCTATGCAAGCAACCATGCTTGAGCGTAATGGGGTAGGGATTGCTGCACCGCAAGTTTATATCTCTAAACGCGTCATTATTGTGGCATCGCGACCAAATCCACGCTATCCAGATGCGCCTGAAATGGATGCTGTGGTGATGGTAAATCCTGAAATTTTAGAATTTTCGAATGAAACACTTTTGGGTGAAGAAGGTTGTTTAAGTGTGCCTGATGAGCGTGGACAAGTTGAACGTGCAGAAATGGTCAAGGTCAAATACTTAACGCTTAAGGGGGAGGCTGTTGAAACAATTTTTCATGGTTTTCCAGCTCGCATTGTTCAACATGAAGTCGATCATTTAAATGGAATCTTATTTGTAGAAAGAATAAGCTAATCTTCAGTTTAAAGTTTTGAAAAATCTATAATGAGCTTGAAATGAATAAGACATAGCAATTACAATACTTATAGCGTGATATTTAAATCATTACAAAAGATATAATTTTAATATTATCAGCAGGTTGTGCTGAAATTTTGCGCGATGTTGTGAATCTCCTCATTTAAGGTTACTGACCATGAAAACCCCTCTCCCAGAATATTTGGCAAATGTTATAGAAGCCTGTGACATCGACAACAGTGGTCATCTCGCCGATTATATTCCTGAGTTGGCAAATGCAAACCCAGATCGATTAGCTTTAGCAATGTCTACGGTAGATGGCGAAATTTATTCGGTTGGTGATGATGATGTCGAATTCACTATACAGTCGATTTCTAAACCTTTTGTATATGCTTATGTTTTACAACAGCTTGGCATTGATGCAGTACTTACTAAAGTAGGGGTAGAGCCTTCGGGTGAAGCCTTCAATGAAATTTCATTAGGTAAAGACGGACGTCCGAAAAACCCGATGATTAACTCTGGCGCAATTACTGTACATTCTTTGATTCAGGTCAAGCATGGTTTACATAGTGCAGAAATTCTACGCCGTTTTATGAGTGAGCTTGCAGGGCGTGAATTAAGTTTTGATGAGTCTGTTTATGATTCGGAAGTTAAAACTGCCTACCGTAATCTTTCGATCGGTTATATGTTGCGAACTGTTGGGATTTTGGAAACTGACCCTGTAGATATCGTGAATGGCTATATTCGCCAATGTGCGATCATGGTTACAGTTAAAGACTTGGTACGTATGGGCAGTGTACTTGCCAATGGTGGGGTCGACCCTAAAACTGGAAAGCGCTTATTAAACCGGTCTGTGGTTAGACAAGTGCTCAGTGTCATGATGAGCTGTGGTATGTATGATGCCGCAGGTGACTGGCTGTCGACTGTAGGTATTCCTGCTAAGAGTGGTGTAGCAGGCGGTATTTTAGGTGTGCTGCCGGGTCAGGTCAGTATTGCTGCTTTTTCACCTCGTTTAGATGAGCATGGGCATAGTATTCGAGGTATCGATATTTTAGAGCGATTATCTCGTGATATGGGATTACATCTCATGGAAGGTACACCTTCTGCACAAACGATTGTACAAAGCCATTACCGTACAGGAAAAGATGCTTCATTAAGTGTATATGTGCTTCGCGGTGTATTGAAATTTACTGAAGCTGAAATGTTGTTGCGCATTTTACAAGACGAGACAACTGACCAAAGCACAATCGTCATTGATTTAACCCAGATTTCACTGATTCATGATGTGGGTAAACGTATGTTCTTAGAAGGGGTAGATCGTCTGATTGATGATGGTCATACGCTTGTTCTAGTCGACCCTGAACAAAGATTAGATCATGCCAGAACAGCGAAAGATCGTGAGCTTCATGTCTACCACGATTTTGATGATTTGCTCGAAAAGCATGAGATCCGCACTAAAAAAAAGACTTATAGCGACATCGCGGCACTTCTAAACTGCTGAGGTGTTTTTCCTAGGTGTCGCTTAAACATCGCACTGAACGCGCTGGGGTTTGTATACCCCAGTGATTCTGAAATTTGAGCAATAGATTCACCATTCGCAATTTTACTTAACGCAAGTGCAATATGCATTTGTTGCAACCATGCCCGATACGACAGCCCTGTTTCTTTTTGGAACATGCGCATTAGAGTTCTAGAACTCGTACCAATTTCATCAGCCCAATCTGTCAAATCTTTTGAATGGTCAGGAGTATGTAATAACTCTTGGCAAATTTTTAATAACCGTTTGTCTTTCGGCCACGGAATCTGAATAGGCAACAAATTGGCACGATGAATTTCTTCAAAAATCAAAATTTGTAAAGAACGGGAAAGTTCTTGAGATGTCGCTGTATTTGGCGTGTCTTCTCGCTCAATTTCATTTAAACGAATCAAAAGCTCATGCAACAGATTGCTTACCCGAATAATAAAGCAATGCTGACCCATTAGAGCGGCTGCATTTACTTCAACCAACGCCGTATTTAACTTTACGTGACTCAGTGAAATCACGCTGTGCTCTACATGGGCAGGAATCCATAATGCACACATGGGCGGCACAATCCAGACATGATTAGGCGTAAACACCTGAATGTTGCCTGTGGATGCATACAGAAACTGCGCACGTGTATGTGTATGGGTAGGCGTGATTTCTCGGTAAGCATGCTCAGAAGATAGCCCAATCACAAGTTCAGACAAATCAGACTGAATAAGAGAATCGGACATAAACTATCCTAAAAATTGTCACTTATACAATGATTATTGGAAGATAACTTTATAAGCGACAATTTACAATAAGCATCTTACTTAGAATATTGGAGTTTTTCAGGTATGACGTCTTCAATACAATTGAAAGATGGTATTGCCAATACCGTTGCAAATGATCAGCCTCAAGGAATGATTATTAAAATTGTAGGCGCTGTGGCAGTCGCACATTTACTGAATGATTTAATTCAAGCCGTGCTACCCGCTATTTATCCAATGCTAAAAGCAAACTTTTCGCTGAGTTTTGCGGAGGTTGGCCTGATTTCGTTTGTATATCAAATTACAGGTTCACTGCTCCAGCCTTGGATTGGACTTTATACCGATAAACATCCAAAACCCTATCTTCTTCCGCTCGGAATGGTCGTCACATTCTGCGGCATTATCTTATTAGCATTTTCACCTAGTTTTGCTGTGTTGTTATGTGCGTCGGCGCTAATTGGGGTCGGGTCTGCAACATTTCATCCTGAAGCTTCACGGGTGGCGCGGATGGCATCGGGTGGGCGCTTTGGTACGGCTCAATCGACTTTTCAGGTGGGCGGAAACACGGGTACTGCCATTGGCCCATTATTAGCAGCGTTATTAATTATTCCGTTTGGGCAGCATGCTGTTGCGGGCTTAGTGGTATTTGCACTTTTGGCAATTTGGGTTTTATTTGGTGTAAGTCGTTGGACGGTAAGTCATGCAAAAAGTCAGGTGGTTGCACGTGTTACTCAAGCACAGAGTAAATTGCATGGCCGTAAGCTCATTATTGCTTTGAGCACAATTAGTGTGTTGATGTTTGCTAAATTTACCTACATTGCCAGCATTAGTAACTACTTTACCTTTTACTTAATTCAAAAGTTCCATATTAGTATTCAGACCGCTCAGTTGCATTTGTTTGCATTCTTGGCTGCTGTTGCTTTAGGTACATTTGCAGGTGGTCCAATTGGTGACAAAATTGGCCGTAAAGCGGTGATCTGGGTTTCATTTATTGGTATGGCGCCGTTCGCATTAATGATGCCGTATGCAAACTTATTCTGGACAACAGTTTTCTCAATTATTGCAGGTTTGGTATTGTCATCGGCCTTTGCAGCGATGGTGGTGTATGCGCAAGAAGCTGTTCCGGGACGTGTCGGCATGATTGCAGGCTTAATGTTTGGTCTTATGTTTGGGGTAAGTGGTATTGCCGCAGCTGGGCTAGGGCATTTAGCAGATATTAACGGCATTGAATGGGTATTTGGTTTATGTTCATTCTTGCCATTACTTGGGTTTGCTACCGCATTTTTACCAAACACAAAAGTTAAATAAATGAAAAGACTCTCAGTCATATTCAGCTGAGAGTCTTTTTTAAATAAATATAGTGTCAATTCACAATACTATTTTTGAACACCAAATTTAAATACAGTGACACTGTTATAAGTTTGATTTGGGTTCAAACGTGTAGAAGGGAAGGATGGTTGATTCGGACTATCTGGAAAATGCTGTGTTTCTAATGCTAACGCATCTGCTTGTCGATAGAGGACGCCATTTGCACCAGCAACATTTCCGAGTAAATGATTGGCTGTATACATTTGAACGCTTGGTTCAGTGGTTAAAACCTGCATGGTTCGTTTAGATTTTGGATCAACCACAACAGCTGCAAGATTTAATTTCCCTTGAGACTTTTGATTAATTACCCAAGTTTGGTCATAACCATATCCATAGGCCAATTGCTGATGATTCGCTCGAATATCTTTTACGATTGCTTTAGGCGTCCGAAAATCAAAAGGTGTACCTGCAACTGAAGTAATTTCACCTGTTGGTAAAGAGTTTTGATCGGTTACCAATATACGGTCTGCATTGAGTTGTACCACATGATCGAGTACACCATAAGGATTGTTCCCAGCGCCTGACAAATTGAAATAACTGTGGTTGGTGAGGTTAACGACTGTAGGCTGATCAGTTTTGGCTTTATATTCAATTTGGAATTCATTTCGATCTGAAAGACTATAGATCACTTCTACATCTAACTTTCCGGGAAAACCTTGATCACCATTTGGACTGGTTAACTTAAGCGAAGCTTTAACGGTTTCACCTTTGGAAACGAGGGGTTTAACTTGCCAAACACGTTTATCAAAACCCGGATTCCCGCTATGTAATGAATTCGGCCCATTATTTTTTTCAAGGTTATACGTTTTTCCATCTAAGCTAAATTTAGCATTACCAATCCGGTTCGCATAACGACCAATTAATCCGCCAAAATGAATGCCTTCCTTGGTATCAGTGACTTCATAGCCTTTTAGGTCATCGAAGCCCAAAACGATATTATTTTGTTTACCTTGTGCATCGGGAGTCAAAATCTGGGTAATTACACCACCGAAACTGATAAAAGAAACTGAGACTCCCTTATTATTGCTCATGGTGTATAAATCAACTTTTTGACCGTCTTGAGTCGTACCATAGGGTTTTACATTTAATGTTGCTGCATTTGCAAGTTGTGCAAAGCTATAAACCGTAACACCTAAAATTGCTAATTTTTTCATGCTTATACTCTATTTTTTAATAATTGGACTGGATGAATATAAGAGTGATTTTTCGTCTTTTTAAAGAGGTTTTTATTATATATAGTGTTAATAATAATCGAGTAGTTAATGCTAAGTATTGAACAAACTCACACAGCTTAAGACTATGAACAAAATCACTCGATTAGTAAAATTCAACGGTAAGCTATTATTATGAATCATCCCGACTCGGTTTTAAAATTTTCGCTTGGTCTTAATGGCCTGTCATTCGACATAGACAACCAGCACATTCAAATTGAGCAGGGCTTGAGTTTTGTTGATGCAAAAAGTATGAGTCATGGTGTTATTGATGAGCTGGCTATCGAAAAGATGATTTATTTCATTGAAGAGATCATCGAGTCACAGCCACTTAGAAATCTAAAGATAAGTGGTGTAGCTGTTACGTCTGATACCGCCATGGCACAACTCAGTGAGTTATTTTTTAGTGCTAAAAAGCAAATCAGCCGTATTGAGCTTGAATATGGATTTAATAGTTTTATTGAGCGTTTGAGCTACTACACAAGCCAAGTGGCTCCAAATCAGCTTTATATTTTTACCTACTTTGTATTTGTTCGAGAGATGATGCATCACTTAAGAGTTGAGCAAATTCAGATCCTTTAAGAAATCACTTTTTTTCAATCTGCCAACTCATCATGAATCCAGTTTAAAAAAAGCTCAATTTTAGGAATAAATTGATGCGTTCGCGGATACACCAAATGATGAGCAGAAATAGGAATTGATAATTCATCTGCGAAAACTCTAACTAATTTCCCAGATTCCAAATAATTTTGAGTAAGCAAATTACTCTCCAAAACAAAACCTAGTCCATGTGTAGCTGCTTCAAGTGACATATAAGAGCGGTCAAAACTCAAAGTGTAGGGAAACTCAGGAATGCTTAAACCCTGATGGGCAAACCATTGGGGCCAAGTAACTAAAGTTGAACGCGATAAAATCAGTTCTTTCTTTAATAAATCTTGAGGTTTATTTACTGGACTACGTTCAAGTAGCTTAGGAGATGCAAGTACTTCTAGTTTTTCATTACGAATCGTTCTGATTTCTACCCCTGTCCAGTTGGGCAAACCGTGACGGATATCAATATCGATCTTGTCGCGGGTAAAGTGTAAATTTTCATAAGAACATGACAAGTTGACCTGAATCATGGGGAACTTTTCTTTAAATGACTCGAGGCGAGGGAGCAACCAAAGCAAACCAAAACTTGGGGATGAATGAATATATAAACTGTCTTTCGGGCTTTTATCGGCAGCTTTTTCCGTGGCTAACATGAGGTTATGCAAAATGGTGGTGACATCTTGAAAATAGCGCTCACCAGAAGGGGTCAGCGTCACACCACGCGCACCACGAATAAATAAACTCTGCCCAATCATTTCTTCAAGCTTAGCAATTTGATGACTCACTGCTGAAGGCGTGAGATTCAAATGCTCGGCTGCCTTGGCAACATTGCCGAAACGGGCGGTTTGTTCAAAAGCCTGTAATGTTTTAATTGAGGGCATTTGGTTGAAATTGTTTTCACTGCTATCCATGAAATGATCCATTTTTATCCCTAAAACTTATTTGAAAATAGCACAGGCATGAATTTTTTTCATGTCTTATTGAATTTGAGCTGATTGCTGGGCTTTGTGAAAAAAGAGATTCTAAGTCAGAACTCAGGAAATAAAGCGTAAAAGAGGATTGAACATGTTACTACAAGGAAAAGTGGCATTAATTACGGGTGCAGCATCAGAACGTGGAATTGGGCGAGCAACCGCAGAAATCTTTGCACAACAGGGTGCCAAAGTCATTATTGTTGATTTAGATCTTGCTCAAAGCCAAAACGCTGCAAAAGCGCTTGGTGAAGGACATTTAGGTCTTGCTGCAAACGTTGCGAACGAAGAACAGGTCAAAGTAGCTGTTGAACAAGCACTACAGCACTATGGCAAGATTGATATTTTAATTAACAATGCTGGTATTACTCAGCCAGTTAAAACCCTCGATATTCAGCGCAGTGACTATGACCGTATTTTAGATGTCAGCCTGCGCGGAACACTGATTATGTCGCAAGCTGTTATTCCATCTATGAAAGCAAACGGTGGTGGAAGTATTGTCTGTCTATCTTCAGTTTCAGCACAACGCGGTGGTGGTATTTTTGGCGGGCCACACTATAGCGCTGCCAAAGCAGGCGTGTTAGGTCTGGCAAAAGCGATGGCCCGTGAGTTTGGTGCTGATCAGATTCGTGTAAATTCTCTTACTCCAGGTCTAATTCAGACTGATATTACTGGCGGTTTAATGAATGATAACCGTCGTCACGACATTTTGGCAGGTATTCCACTTGGCCGCTTAGGTAAAGCGCAAGATGTTGCAAATGCAGCATTATTTTTGGCAAGTGATCTGTCAGCTTACTTAACTGGCGTAACACTCGATGTAAATGGTGGCATGCTGATTCATTAACGCTTGTCATTTAAAAACTAAAAATAGAATGATGGTCACAAGAGGATACTGTGGCCAAATGTAAAGGGATTCGCATGATGGATACAGTATTTTCATCTGAAGTAGATACAACGATTCGTAAATCGGCGTATCGAAAAATTGCATTTCGGCTCATGCCATTTTTAATGCTTTGTTATTTTTGTGCCTATTTAGATCGAGTAAATGTGGGTTTTGCCAAACTCCAAATGATGAGCGATTTACAGTTTAGTGAAGCTGTATATGGACTAGGTGCAGGGATTTTCTTTATTGGTTATTTTCTTTGTGAAGTGCCAAGCAACATCGTACTCCATAAGGTAGGGGCAAGACGTTGGATTGCCCGAATCATGATTACATGGGGCATTTTGTCAGGCTGTTTTGCTTTTGTTCAAACCGAATGGCAATTTTACACCTTACGTTTTTTATTGGGTGTCGCCGAAGCTGGACTAGCTCCGGGTTTGTTGCTCTACCTCACTTATTGGTTTCCATCTTACCGCCGTGCACGCATGACCGTACTTTGGTTTATCGCGATTCCAATTTCAGGAATGATTGGTGGACCACTTTCAGGCTTAATCATGGACCGAATGAGCGGCGTACATGGCTGGTTTGGGTGGCAGTGGATGTTTGTAATTGAAGCCATTCCTACTGTACTTGTTGGCCTGCTTGTACTGGCTGTTTTAAAAGATTCAGTTCAAGACGCCAACTGGTTAACCCAAGACGAAAAGAACTTGGTGAAGCAAGAACTTGCTCAGGATAACCAGCACAAAGAAGGTCATGCTAGCGTCAAAGAGTTCATTGTAGATAAACGTTTATGGCTACTGGCAGGCATTTACTTTTGTGTCGTGATGGGGCAATACGCCATTACATTTTGGCTACCAACTCTCATTCGTAACTCGGGCATTAGTGATAACTGGCATATCGGTTTGCTCACCAGTCTGCCTTATATGTGCGCCATTGTGGTCATGATTTTGGCAGGGCGTAGTGGTGACCATTTCCAAGAACGCCGCTGGCACTTAATTATCCCGATGTGTGCAGGCGCTATAGCACTCACATTTGCGACCTTATTCGCTTCAAATCTAACGCTCTCTTTAATTTGCCTTTGCATCGCAGCTTCAGGTGTGCTGACGGCATCTTCTTTATTTTGGATGTTACCGACCAACTTTTTAGGTGGTGTTTCCGCTGCGGCAGGTATTGCAGCCGTCAATAGCTTCGCCAACCTCGCAGGCTTTTGCTCACCTTATCTAATTGGTTGGATCACCACCAACACTGGTTCAAATGCAATCGGCATGTTCTTAATCACGGCAGTATTAATTTTCGGTGCCAGTCTGGTTCTGCGTGTTCCAGCAAAACTGGTCAATCGTTAATAAGGAAATAGTAAATGACAATGTTAAATATTGATAAAGCAGGCCAAATTGCCGAGTTGCAACAACGTGCCTACCACATTCGCCAACATGCTTTACGTATGGGGCAAGTACAAGGTCAAGGTTATGTCGGACAAGCTTTAGGTGCCGCAGATCTACTGGCCGTATCTTATTTCCATGCAATGAAATATCAGCCAGAAAACCCTGAGTGGGAAGGCCGTGACCGTTTTTATCTCTCTATTGGGCACTATGCGATTGCACTTTATGCAGCCTTAATTGAAGCAAAAATTATCCCGCTTGAAGAACTTGAAACTTATGGAGCTGATGACAGTCGTCTACCAATGTCGGGCATGGCTTCATATACACCGGGCATGGAAATTACCGGTGGTTCATTGGGACATGGTCTTGGAATTGCGGTCGGTGCATGTCTAGGGCTAAAACAGAAAAAATCAGATGCTTTTGTATATAACTTACTGTCCGATGGAGAGCTAAATGAAGGCTCAACATGGGAGGCTGTGATGTCTGCTTCTCATTGGAAATTAGATAACTTGATTGCGATTATTGATGTGAATAATCAGCAGGCAGATGGGCACTCAAGCGAAATTTTAGCGTTTGAACCAATTGTTGATCGTTGGCAGTCATTTGGTTGGTACACCCAACGCGTAGATGGCAATGACGTGGAAGCTTTACTTACAGCATTCGACCAAGCACGAAACCATGAGGGAACATGCCCACGTGTCATTATTTGTGACACCAAGATGGGTAAGGGCGTGTCGTTCTTGGAAAGCCGCGAAAAAACACACTTCATTCGTGTTGATGAACATGAATGGGATGACGCTTTAAATATTTTGACCCACTACGGACAGTAAGGAATATACCATGAGCCAGTTAGCCAATCCCCCTAAGAAAAAACTAACCACTTCGGCAATGATTGCTTCTATTGCTGCCGAGGGGCAACCGACCAAACCAGCTCCATTTGGCCATGCACTCAATGCCTTGGCAAAAGAGCGTGACGATATCGTAGGTTTATCAGCAGATTTATCAAAATATACTGACCTACATATTTTTGCTAAAGAAAACCCAGACAAGTTTTTCCAAATGGGTATGGCAGAACAACTTTTGATGAGTGCAGCAGCAGGACTTGCTCGTGAAGGATTTGTTCCTTTTGCAACAACTTATGCCGTGTTTGCATCACGCCGTGCCTATGACTTTATTTGTATGGCCATTGCAGAAGATAACCTCAATGTCAAAATTGTCGCGGCACTCCCGGGTTTAACCACGGGCTACGGCCCAAGTCATCAGGCAACGGATGATATTGCAATTTTCCGTGCTATGCCGAACTTGATGGTCATTGACCCATGTGATGCCTTAGAAATCGAACAAGCGATTCCACAAATTGCCGCTCATAATGGCCCTGTATATATGCGTTTATTACGTGGGCAGGTTCCATTAGTACTCGATAAATACAATTACCAGTTTAAATTGGGTAAGGCACAGGTGATTAAGCCGGGTAAAGACTTACTCATCATTTCGACTGGTTTATTGACCATGCGTGCGCTTGAGGCAGCGGAAGAGCTTGAAAAAGAGGGCATTGAGGTTTCAGTGTTGCATGTACCTACGATTAAACCTTTAGATGAACAAACCATTCTGGATGAAGTCGCAAAAGGTGGCCGTCCTGTTTTAACTGCTGAAAATCATTCAGTCATTGGCGGCTTAGGCGAAGCTGTCGGCTCACTACTTCTAAGAAATGGGCAACATCCTTGTTTTGACATGATTGGTTTACCAGATGCATTTTTAGATGCAGGGGCATTACCCACTTTACATGATCGCTATGGTATTTCAACTGAAGCAGTTAAAGAGAAGATTAAGTCACATTTGAAGTAAAAAGACTAAACTCTAGAATTGAAAAGGGCGTGATGGAATTTCCTTCACGCCCTATTTTTAATCAGGGTGATTGAAAAACTTAAGCAATCGAATCATCTAAATTCGGCGCTAACCAACGCTTCGCTTCATCCAGTGTCCAACCTTTACGTTTTGCATAATCTTCAAGTTGGTCTTGAGAGATTTTGCCCACGTTAAAGTATTCGCTTTGTGGATGTGAATAATAGAAACCACTTACCGAAGATGGTGGCATCATTGCAAAGTGTTCAGTCAGTTTAGTACCGATTTTGTCGGTAGAACCTAACCAATCAAATAACACTGCCTTTTCAGAGTGCTCTGGGCAAGCAGGGTAGCCCGGTGCAGGGCGAATACCGACATATTTCTCTTTAATTAACTCTTCATTACTGAGTTGTTCATCAGCTTTATAACCCCAGAACTCTTTACGAATGCGTTCATGTAAGTGTTCTGCAAAAGCTTCAGCAAAACGGTCAGCCAATGATTGAACCAAGATTGCAGAGTAGTCATCACCTTTGGCTTTGTATTCATTCGCCAATTCTTCTGCACCAAAAATCGATACAGTGAATCCGCCTAAGTAATCTTGTTGCTCACGGTCATTACGAATGTAATCTGCCAAAGACAAGTTTGGTTTACCTGTCACTTTGTCAGATTGCTGACGTAAGTGCTCAAAAGTATGTGTAACATTTTGACCAGCTTCATCAAATACGCTGACGGTGTCTGCGTCAGTGCGCTGTGCTGGGAACATACCAAATACAGCACGAGCATCAAAACGGTTGTTGTCGATAATATCTTTCAACATTGCTTGAGCTTGGTTGTAAAGGTCAGTTGCCGCTTCACCCACCACTTCATCTTCTAAAATTTTCGGGAATTTACCTGCCAAGCTCCAAGAAATGAAGAATGGTGTCCAGTCAAAATATTCTACAAGGGTTGCAAGCGGGTAGTTGGTGAGGACTTGTGTTCCCAAAAGATTTGGTTTTGGTGGTACATAGCTCTCATCAATTTTAAAACCATTTTCAACCGACTCTTTATAAGTCAGTTTGGCCGCTTTTGGTTGTTTGTTGGCTAAACGTTCACGAATTTTGGCATATTCAGCACGATGCTCTGCAATAAAGTTTCCACGCATTTCTTTAGAAAGGAGGGTCGTTGCAACACCTACAGCACGTGAAGCATCAGCCACATAAATCACCGCATCGTTTTGATACTGAGGATCAATTTTTACTGCTGTGTGTGCTTTAGAAGTAGTCGCGCCACCAATCAATAAAGGAATGTTAAAACCCTTACGCTGCATTTCTTTCGCAACAAATACCATCTCATCCAAAGATGGCGTAATCAGACCAGACAAGCCAATGATGTCACATTTTTCATCAATTGCAGTTTGCAAGATTTTCTCGCAAGGTACCATCACGCCAAGGTCAACAATGTCGTAACCATTACAGCCAAGTACTACGCCAACAATATTCTTACCAATATCGTGTACGTCGCCCTTAACAGTTGCCATGAGGACTTTACCTTTAGATTGGCTGCCTGTTTTTTCAGCTTCAATGTACGGGTTGAGCCAAGCCACAGCTTGCTTCATAACACGTGCAGATTTCACAACCTGAGGTAAGAACATTTTGCCTGAACCGAACAAGTCACCAACCACGTTCATACCATCCATCAAAGCGCCTTCGATTACATCTAAAGGACGTTTAGCTTTGAGGCGCGCTTCTTCTGTATCTTGATCAATATAAGTGGTAATACCTTTAACCAACGCATATTCAAGACGTTTTTCGACTGACTCATTACGCCATTCAAGGTTTTCAGCTTCTTTGGCAGCACCACCTTGTCCGCGATATTTTTCAGCGACTTCAAGCAATTTCTCAGTCGCAGCTTGACCAGACTCACCTTGGTTTTGGTTTAAGATGACATCTTCAACTGCTTCTTTTAGCTCGGCTGGAATATCATCATAAATGGCCATTTGACCGGCATTTACAATACCCATGGTCATGCCTTGCTTGATGGCATGGTACAAGAAGACAGAGTGAATGGCTTCACGAACAGGCTCGTTACCGCGGAACGAGAATGAAACGTTCGACACGCCACCAGAAATCATGGCGTGTGGTAAGTTTTGTTTAATCCAACCTGTGGCCTCAATGAAATCGACGCCATAGTTGTTGTGTTCTTCAATACCTGTTGCTACAGCAAATACGTTCGGGTCAAAAATAATATCTTCAGCAGGGAAGCCAACATCATTAACCAAGACATCATAAGAACGTTTACAGATTTCACGTTTACGTTCAGCAGTGTCGGCCTGACCTGTTTCATCAAAGGCCATCACAATAATGGCAGCACCATATTGACGGCACAGGCAAGCTTTTTCGACAAACTCGTCATAACCTTCTTTTAATGAAATCGAGTTAACAACGGGTTTACCTTGTACGCATTTTAAGCCAGCTTCAATGATTTCCCATTTTGATGAGTCAATCATGATTGGCACACGTGAAATATCTGGCTCAGATGCCACAAGGTTTAAGAAATGTACCATCGCATTTTGCGAATCGAGCATCCCTTCATCCATGTTAATGTCGATAATCTGAGCGCCAGCTTCCACTTGTTGCTGTGCAACCTCTAAAGCTTCGGAAAAATTTTCTTCACGGATTAAACGTAAGAATTTTTTCGAACCAGTAACGTTAGTACGTTCACCCACGTTCACGAACAATGAGTCATCATAAATATTAAATGGTTCTAAACCACTCAAACGACAAGCAGGAACTGTTTCAGGTACTTGGCGAGGTGCAATGTCTTTTACTGCATTGGCAATGGCGCGAATATGATCAGGTGTGGTACCACAGCAACCACCAGTAATATTAATTAAGCCGCTTTCTGCAAATTCTTTTAAGAATGCAGCAGTTTGTTCTGGTGTTTCATCATATTCACCAAAAGCGTTTGGTAAGCCCGCATTTGGGTGTGCTGAAACAAACGTATCTGCGACATCGGAAATGGTTTTTACGTGAGGACGCATTGCATCTGCACCAAGCGCACAGTTAAAACCAATTGATAGTAAGTCACCATGACGTACAGAGTTCCAGAACGCTTCGGCAGTTTGACCTGTTAAGGTACGGCCCGATGCATCGGTAATGGTCCCTGAAATCATGATTGGTAATTCATGACCAATTTGTTTAAAGACTTCTTTTACCGCAAAAATTGCCGCTTTACAGTTTAAGGTATCAAATACGGTTTCAATCAGAATGATATCTGCACCGCCTTCAATCAGCGCATGAGTCGCTTCAATATAGTTTTCTTTTAGCTCATCAAAGGTAATGTTACGAAAAGCAGGGTCATTTACATTTGGTGAAATTGAACAAGTACGCGAAGTTGGCCCAAGTACACCTGCTACAAAACGCGGCTTGTCTGGAGTTGAATACTTTTCACAAGCTGCTTTGGCTAAACGTGCTGCTTCACGGTTAATCTCTGGAACAAGATCTTCCATGTGGTAGTCAGACATTGAAACACGCGTACCGTTAAAGCTATTGGTTTCAATAATATCTGCACCAGCATCAAGATAAGCTTCATGAATGCCTTGAATGATTTGAGGTTGTGTCAAAACTAAAAGGTCGTTGTTGCCTTTTAAGTCATGTGCCCAATCGGCAAAACGCTCACCACGGTAGTCGGCTTCTTCTAACTTATGGCGCTGGATCATCGTTCCCATGGCACCATCAATAATCAGAATGCGTTTAGCAAGAAGCGCTTTTAGGGTGGCAAGCGTAGACATAGAAAACCCCGATCTTTTATATGAATTTAAAAATGCGGCGCTATTGTAACAGAATAGCAGCACAAATGATGACCTACGAAGGTCACGAGTCGATGAGTAAAAAATTAGTAAAAAGAGTCGGTTTTATGACAAAAATGAAAGAATTTTCATGAAATATTCATCAAATGATCATGATATTGAAATATTTCATGCCCAATATGCCGAAATATTACAGTTGCTTTGTATGAAAAATAAACATATGGGTCATTTTATTTATTTTTTTGCTGTAAAAATAAGCACAAAAGGAGCTTATAAATAATGATTTAAACTATTGTATTTTAATGAAAAAATAAAAAATAGCGAGGAAAGGTGCATCAAATGAGGTCAAAATATAAAAAATTGACTTCATCAGGCGGCTCTTTGTCATATAATTGTCATAATTTAATTTAAGAATACAGAGGATTTTATTATCCTCTTACCGTCTGCATGAATTCTAATCTACCCCCTGTTTCGGATTCAAAACTTGCGGCAAACCTGCAAGCAAAATCGACGAATGTACACGTCCCAACACCGAAATTTTTTATGCCGGTGTTTCTGACGATTATTGTTGCAACACTTATTTATATTGGGTTTCAGGTTAGTGCTGATTTAGCGCATGTTCCACCTTTGAGCCTTTATTCGGTTATTCTTTTATCTACTGCGCTTTTCATTGCATTGGGCTTTGAATTTGTAAATGGTTTCCACGACACTGCCAATGCAGTTGCAACGGTCATTTATACAAATGCATTGCCGGCACCAGTTGCAGTCATGTGGGCTGGTTTTTGTAATTTCCTTGGGGTAATGGTCGCAAGTGGTGCTGTTGCTTATGGCATCATTGCATTGCTTCCTGTTGAACTTATCATGAATATGGGTAGCGGTGCTGGCTTTGCAATGGTATTTGCATTGTTAATCGCTGCAATTCTTTGGAACCTTGGTACTTGGTTCTTAGGAATCCCAGCTTCTAGCTCTCACACCTTGATTGGTTCAATCTTGGGCGTGGGTATTATGAACCATCTATTGAGTGCATCAACTGGCGTAACGACCAGTGGTGTAGATATGGATCAGGTGATTAAAGTAGGTAAGGCATTATTATTTTCACCTTTAATTGGTTTTGCTTTTGCAGCAATCTTATTCTTGTTGGTTAAAACTATTTTTAAACGCCAATTAGAATTATTTCAGCCACCTGAAGGTAATAAGCCACCTCCAGCAATCATTCGTGCAATTTTAATCTTTACCTGTACAGGTGTAAGTTTTGCACACGGTTCAAATGACGGCCAAAAAGGTATGGGACTCATCATGCTCATTTTGGTTGGTTTAGTACCATTAGCTTATTCAATCAATAAAAACCTAGATACACAACAGGTTCAGTCATTCCACCAGCTTTCTTCTCAAACTGCTGTTTTGTTAAACCATAATCAGCAAGAATTGACTGATGAAAAAGCGCGTGAAGTTTTAACTAAATATATTCAAACCAAGCAACAAACACCTGAAGTTGTACCTGCATTGGCAAGTATGACTGACCATTTAGGTGCTCGTGTTTCTAGCTATCGCGACTTAAAGGATATTCCTGAAGCTGCGATTAGTGAAATTCGTAATGACATGTATTTAAGCACAACCACGTTTAAACGTTTGGACAAAGCAGATGCTTTACCAAAAATGGATGATTCACAGAAAAAGCTTGTGAAAGATTATCGTGGTAGCTTGGATTCATTCTTACAGTACATTCCAAACTGGGTTAAAGTTGCAGTTGCATTAGCGCTTGGTCTTGGCACTATGGTCGGTTGGAAACGCATTGTGGTAACTGTAGGTGAGCGTATTGGTAAGAACCATATGACTTATGGTCAAGGAATGTCTGCTGAGCTTATTGCAATGAGTACAATTGCAGCAGCAGATGGTTTAGGTATGCCAGTTTCAACTACACATGTTTTAAACAGTGCTGTTGCAGGTACCATGGTTGCAAATAAATCAGGTCTAAACTTTAATACTGTTAAAACAATCTTATCAGCTTGGATATTTACTTTACCTGCGACTATCTGTTTGTCAGGTGGTTTATATTGGTTGTTCTTAAAGTTCATTTAAGTTGTCTGTTTAAATCTAAAAAGCCACTATGATTAGTGGCTTTTTTATTGGCATATTTAAAAAAAGATCGCTTTTTTCAGATAAATTCAGTAAAGAATGAATGATTATTGCAAATACTTATTGCTGTGTGACTAGCTCAAAAAATTGATGAAAGGATATAGGATGAAAACGGTTCAACTTGATCAGCTAAAACAACAATTCCCACTCATTCAAACATTACAAAATTACCAAGAAACATTTTGGTTTAACCCGAATCGTTATCCTTTAAAAGATGCACTCGCGAAAGTTGGTCTTAGCGAGCAAGATGTAAAAGACGCCGAGGCTAGGCTAGACCGTTTTGCTCCTTACTTGGCAAAAGTCTTTCCTGAAACTCAAACGCAACACGGAAAAATTGAATCCGAGTTAGTTGAAATTGCAAATATGCAACATGCCCTATCTGTAAAAGAGCAAAAGGAACTTACAGGCAGCCTTTGGCTTAAAAAAGATAGTCATTTACCGATTTCAGGTTCAATTAAAGCACGTGGTGGTATTTATGAAGTCTTGGCTCATGCTGAAAAACTAGCAATTGAGGCAGGGCTTCTTAAGTTAGAAGACGATTACAGTAAACTCGACCAAGATGCATTTCGGACATTTTTTTCCAAATATCAAATTGCAGTAGGCTCTACAGGTAATCTTGGTTTATCTATTGGTATTATGAGTGCGAAGCTCGGCTTTAGAGTGACAGTGCATATGTCTGCCGACGCAAGGCAATGGAAAAAGGATAAATTGCGTTCATTGGGTGTTAACGTGGTTGAGTATGACAGTGATTATGGGGTTGCTGTAGAGCAGGGACGTAAAGCTGCAGAACAAGATCCAAATTGCTTTTTTATTGACGATGAAAATTCAACGACATTATTTTTAGGTTATGCCGTTGCGGGGTTACGTTTAAAACAGCAGTGTGAGCAAAAGCAGATTAAAGTCGATGCCGAACATCCATTATTTGTTTATTTACCTTGTGGCGTAGGTGGTGGTCCCGGTGGCGTGAGTTTTGGGCTTAAACTTGCTTTTGGCGAGCATGTACATTGTATCTTTGCAGAACCCACGCATTCACCTTGTATGTTATTGGGTGTGCATACAGGACTGCACGATGAGATTTCAGTAAATGATATTGGTTTAGATAACATTACTGCTGCAGATGGGTTAGCTGTTGGTCGTGCTTCTGGATTCGTAGGGCGAGCTATGGAACAGTTAATTGATGGTTACTACACGATTCATGATGAACGTTTATATGAGCTGATTGCACTTTTAAATCAAACGGAAAATATTCAAGTTGAGCCTTCAGCATCGGCTGGCATGATGGGGTCATATTATGTGCAAACTACTCCTGATTATTTAGCTTTGCATCAATTGTCGGCAGAGAAGTTAAAGCAGGCAACACATGTGGTTTGGGCAACTGGTGGCGGTATGGTGCCACCAGATGAAATGCAAAAATATTTGACACATAGTCAAAACAAATAACTGAAGTTAAAAAAAGCCCAATTCGAAAATTGGGCTTTTAATTTCATTATTTTTTAGAGAATTTCTTAAAAGGAAGTTTCTCTGCTGCAAAACCGTAAATAGCAGCAAAAGGGAGAGCTGTACGGGCTAAATAAGCCACACGCCATAAACCACCGTGATTGGCACCTTCCATCATTAATTCTAGAGGATGATCAAGTACAGTTTCTGGGTTTGCTACAGAGGACTCACTTCTTAAGTCATGAATCCATAGCGCTGCCATAATCGCATTGGTCGTTTCAGGGCTGAATGCTTCAACATCAAAAAGTTCAGCACCATTAAATGCTGCTTTAAGTAGTGGGTTTTTGGTCACCGAGTGAGTTGTGGTAGACGGAGCAATATTAATACTTACACGTTGGCCTTGATGACGATCAAGTGTTGCACGCCATTGTTGAATGCGTTTTGCCAAAGCATAGTTTGGTCCTTGTTCAACTACTAAGCAGTCTGCAATGCCATAAGTTTTACCATTCTCACTGGTAATTAAATCTTGATAAGGCGCTTGGAAAAAACGTTTAAGTGAAAGAGCAGAAACCCCTTTCGCAGCCATTTTCTGTAGTTGTGAACGAGATTTAAATTTCTCTTGAGCTGCTTCTGCAACTTCTTGAGGTACTGCGTAAACATCGGTTGGAGTACACATAAACATTAAGCTGGTATCTGATTTATGTTCACTCACATATTGCATAATACTGTCCATTGCCATTGAAACACGGACATGTTTTTCACCGTCTAAATACGCAATAGCAGCTAAATCTAACTTTTGTGGAAATTGAACTAACCACTGTGCAATTTCTGGAAGTTGAGTCAGTAAATTGGCACCTAATTTATCTCTTAACTCTGAGGCTTTTGCTGATGAGTCAACTGATTCAATCGTAGGGGCAATAAGCGTTGCATTTCCATTTTTAATCGTATTTAAGATTTTGCCCCATACTCGTGAATTTGGTAAGTCTATTGCAATAATATTAGCTTTCCATTTTGCCAGCCAAGGTAAGGGACCCGCTTCTGATGCTGCACCAAACAACACCATAGTACGGTCTGATAAATCAAACCATTCAGGATGTGCGATAGCTTCACGCAATGCGTTTGCATGGCTTGGTTCAATAATTCCTGCATTTTCCCATTTTTGAATTTGGTCAAGGAGACTTTGTCCACTGAGTTTCTGACCTTTATATGGAACATACCATTCCGGTGCCGATTCACTTTCGCCTTTGAACTTTACTGTATTTAAAGGTGCAGATGCAGGAATGCGAAGAGCATCTTTTAAAAGGTAATGTTTGCCATCTCTAAAAAAATCAAAAAGATGATGTGCCTTATGTAACCCTTGTTTTGCAATGGTGATTGGATTGTTGTTATTAGAAAGTCCATGCTGAACAAGCGATTTAAAGTATGTTGGATAATTTTTCCGCCAGTTTTTTTCAGTCAAAATCTGTTGAGCAGTTTTATTATCTACAATAGATAAAGCTTCTGACAAAATCTCTTGGCCTGTGCGAGAAGTACTTTGCTTTTTTGTTGAAGCGTGTATTGGAAATTGTAGACCTTCTACTTGACTCTGACTGGACATAAAATATCTCACTTGTACGGTATCATTAATATACAGGTGTATACATTATCTATGCCAACGTAAAGAAACGAGTGGCAATAACTGACAAAATGAAAATTAAATTATTTATGTGATAGAGGTAGTTTGAGTGAATTTTTATGATAATTCGATCTCATTTTTACCTCATTTTTTTTCACATTTCTAGAACATTTTTATGGACTTACGTTACATAAATGATTATTTTGTATAGAGCGAATTCATCAGGTCTAAACTGAAGATAAAATGTTCAAAATGTATCAATAAAAAAGATACGATGATGATTAAAAAACTAGACTTTTTTATTAAACGATAAGACTAGTGAAACGGAATAAGAAAGAATTGGGGTGAAACTAGATGGAAGACAACGTAAGATTGTCTTTTAAAAATCTTGGGGATATGGTGATTTTTTTGCACCATAATTTTCTAGTTTCGCCCCATCTAATTTTGGGTGAAACCCTTCACGTGAGCTGTAAGTCATCTTGCTAAAGGGCAAGGTCAATTCGTTACAGTCTACCTAAATCTTTAGCAACGGCCTTTCTTAGCTTGTCCTGGTGGACAGAAGTCTCCTGGATGTCCGTAATGTGGTGAATCTGGATCGACCACAACACTGCCAGCTGGGGTATAAACTGCACAAGCAGATAGTGATAGTGTGAAAATTGCAGCTGCACAAACTAGTAATGTTTTCATATTGTTCTCACTTTTTATCATTCTCCCTTTTACTATCTACTATAAAAATTATTAGATGGTTTTTTGATCTACTTTTGGTTGAGAAATATCAACAACTACACACTAGTTTTAACTTGTTAAGGTGTACGTAAAATTGTTCTAAAACCAACATGTGTAGCAGCTAAATCAAAATCTTGAGGGTAACGGCTACTATTTCGATAACGTGAACAATAATTTTCAGCACACAAAAATGAGCCTCCTTTAATGACATATTGGGTACTGCTCATTTCTTTTTGTCTTAAATCAGAATAATTACCCATATGCTGATCATGTGCGCCTTGGTAGGGAGAGGATGTCCATTCCCAAACATTTCCAATCATATCGAATAGTTTAAAGCTATTAGGGTTAAAACAGCCAACAGGAGCAATACCAGTAAAATTATCTTGATTCAAATTTTCAAAAGGAAATGCACCTTGCCAGTAATTTGCTTGGGGATGCTGATGCTCATCGGTAGGTGCTTGGTGTAAAGGCGTGTCGGTCTGTGAGTTTGCTTTAGCGGCGTATTCCCATTCAAGTTCTGTTGGTAAATCATGTCCTAGCCAAACTGCATAATGCTCAGCATCATTTTTTGTCACGTAGCGTACAGGTTCATGAGGGTTGGGAAGTGCGCCATTTTGGCCATTTGGGGTCTTCCATGTATATCCAGATTTGAGTTGCCACCATTGCTGTGGGTGATGAGGGTCTGGTGAAAAAACAGCAGCCTGTTTTTGTGTTTCAGCATCGGTAATATAACCCGTGGCTTTTACAAAACTTGAGAACTGAGCGACAGTAACTTCAGTTTGATCAATCCAGAAACCTTTAACTTCGCGCTGTTTTTTCCCAAAATTAAGCTCATCAGGATAAGCTTTTTCAGAGCCAAAATTAAAATGTCCATCTGGAATGAACACCATTCCAGCCGTTGTATTTTTAAGCCAATCTGCAGGAAGGCCTGTATAGCTTTTACACTGTTCAATAGAACCCAAAGCAGCCGATGGGGTGGCTTGCTTTGGTACAATTTTTTTCGTGTCAGAGCTATGTTCAGACTTACTACAGCCTGTGATGAATAACAAGCTGATTGTAGTGCTTAGAACCAGTTTCAATTTCATTTGGCGTTATATTCCTGTACGCCATTTTGTTCAGTGTATTTTTGATAAACCGAGAGCAACTCTTGTACTTTTGCTGGGTAAAGCTGCGCAATATTGTGATTTTCACCACGATCAGTGGCAATGTTATAGAGCTCCCAAGTACTCGTGCCTAATTCAGGGCGACCTTGAAGCGCAATTTTCCATTCGCCTTGTTTGGCATATTTACTGCCATGGAGTTCATCGGCAAAGCTGAAATTTGCTGGACGGATGGTTTGTGATTTATTTTCAAGTACAGATTTCCAAGAATAACCGCTCGGTGTATTAATGGTTCGACCTTTATATTGGCCCTGAGGGACTTGAATATGGGCATAATCTAATAAGGTTGGAAAAACGTCGAGTACAGATGCAAAGCTATGATTGGTTGCTTCTGCTTTTTTCTGATTTGGTAATTTCACAATAGCAGGGGCAGTCGTTGCACCTTCGCCAGCTGTATCTTTCCATAAGTGGAAAGGCGCCGCACTGACCTCGGCCCAACGTGGTCCAATATAGTGGTAGGAAGTAGGCGTACCTACGTTTGCTACAGAGTTATCAAAACCAGATTCACTACCATATCCACCACGAATAAAACCTTCTGCGCCATTGTCAGAAACAAAGAAAATTAAAGTATTTTCATAAAGATTATTTTGTTTTAGATATTGGATAATTCGGCCCACGTTGGCATCAAGATTTTCTACCATACCTGCGTAGATTTCCATTTTACGTGCTTCAAGTGCTTTTTGTTCAGCTGTTAACTCATCCCATTTTCCATATTTTTGTGGTGCGTTTTGGGTCGCAATTGGTTCTGCTGCTTCAAAGTTTGCCGGAATAATTCCAAGCTGTTTTTGGCGAGCTATACGTGCTTTACGAATAGCATCGTAGCCAACATCATAAACGCCATGATATTTGTCACGGTATTCTGCTGGAGCCTGTATAGGCCAGTGGGGTGCGGTGTAGGCAGCATAAGCAAAGAATGGTTTACCGCTATTTTTTCCTGATTCTAAGTAGCTCAGCAATTTGTCGGTAAAGTAGTTGGTCGAGAAGAAGTCATCAGGTAATGCTGAAACAGGAATAATTTGACCATCTTCAGTATAAGTCGAGTTGCGTTTAAAGGCACTTGGAGCTTGTTTAAAGTGATGATCTAGACCTTGTAATAAGGTAAATGAATGATCGAAACCTTTGGCATGTGCATTGGTTTCAGGGGTGAGTCCTAAATGCCACTTACCACTAATATACGTCCGATAACCATTGTCTTTGAGCACCTGAGCAATCGATAAAGAGCGTTCATTTAAATAGCCTTCATAGCCTGGCTGCCCTTTTAAATGGTCTGGTGTAAGCTCTGCCATAGCTCCTATACCCGCTAGGTGATGATCAGTACCGGAAATGAGTTGCGAGCGAGTAGGGGAACAAGTTGGTGCAGTATGATAGTCCGTTAAAAGTCGACCTTCTTGTGCCAGACTATCAATATTAGGCGTATGAATTTCACCACCAAAGGCTCCTAAATCTGAATAGCCTAAGTCATCAGCCATAATGAATAAAATATTGGGTTGCTTTGATGTAGTTGCTGCAGTTTCTTGTGAATCATTATCGTTACAGCCAGCTAAAGATAAGCTAAATAAAGCAATCGAAAGACTAGGTAAAAGAGCTTTGTACTTCATTGTATCATCTGAATTATTAAAAGAATTGTGCACGAGTTTAATCAGATGGTTTTTGCAATCAAAACAAGGAATTGATCAAAGAAAATCAGAAAAATGTCTGAGCATTTATGCTGATAAATAAATGAGAAAAAAAGAAAAGCCCCTATTGGGCTTTTCAAAAATATTAAGTTTAAAATGGTAAGCGAGTAAGTTGATCTAAGAAATGTGGAATCACTCTTGGTTCAATCAAGATTGTTACAATCACGCCGTAAGCCGCACCCCATAAATGGGCACTATGGTTAATATGAGTATTGCCACGTTTGCCTGCCCAAATGCTATAAGCGACATATAAAACCGCAAAAATAATCGCTGGTACAGGAATAAAAAACACAAAAATCAGCTTCCATGGCTGAAACAGAATATAAGCAAATAGAACAGCAGATACCGCTCCTGAAGCTCCAAGACTTGCCCAGTTTGCATCATTTTTATGTTGTAGATAGCTTGGTAAAATCGCAAAAATTAAACCGCCTAAATAGAACAACACAAAGCCCATGTCATAAAAATATTGGCGATAAAAACTCTCAATAATACTGCCAAAGAAAAACAGGGTAATCATGTTGAACAGTAAATGTGTCCCATCTGCATGAATAAAGCCATGTGTAATGAAGCGATCAAATTGTCCACGGTGCATTGCAGGAGGCCAGAAGATCAGCCGGTTCATCACGTTTTGGTTGCTAAAAGCAATTAAAGAGATAATGACCGTAATAATAATAAGAGTAACTGTATGGTTAAATGGCAAATGCAACATAAGAAATATTTAAAAAATGATCAATACTGGCTCAATAATGCCATTAAAAACTTAAGTTGAAACCCTGTTGTGTATAAATCCGACAAATTTAGTTGATTTTTTTTAAATCCACCTCATCTTCGGTTAATATAAAGGCATCAGCTTGAGGAATATTGTTATGTCGACTGAGAACACCAACACTGCTGTTGCAGAAGAAATTCCGAACCTTTTGATTACACCATCTGCACAAGAGTATTTGCACGAATTATTGGCGAAGCAAAATACTCCGGGAATTGGCGTTCGAATTTTTGTTGAACATCCGGGTACACCACGTGCAGAGTGCTGTATGGCATATAGCGCACCAGAAGAAGTGGTACCAACGGACTATAAACAGGACTATCCTGATTTTCCTGCATACATTGATGCACCGTCTATTCCATATCTTTTAGACGCTGTAATTGATTACAACAAAGACCGTTTCGGTGGTCAGTTAACTTTCCGTGCACCAAATTCAAAAGTGCCACGTGTAGGACCAGATGCTTCAATTGAAGAACGTATTACTTATATTCTTCAAGCAGAAATTAACCCAGGTCTTGCAGGGCATGGCGGTAACTGTAGTTTGGTAGAAGTACAAGACGACCCAGAACATGGTTTAACTGCTGTATTAAAATTTGGTGGTGGTTGCCAAGGTTGTTCTGCAATTGATGTGACTCTAAAACAAGGTGTAGAAACAACCTTGAAAGAAAACATTCCTGAGCTTCAACGTGTGGTTGACCAAACAGACCATACACAAGCTGAAGGCGCTTACTTCAAATAAAATTATTTGAAAAATGAAATAAAAAAGCCTCTATATGAGGTTTTTTTTATTTCTAGTAATTGAAAATAATTATCAATATTATTTATTTTATTATTTAAATTTGTTACATTTGTTTAAGTAAAACTTAATATTTATTCATAATTTAATCTGTTGGAGCAGGATATGACTAAGCGTATTTTCCAATCTGTACTATCAATTTCGGTGCTTACAGGAATGTTTCCTGCGGCCTATGCCGCTGAAAGTGAAAATATTTTAGTTGATTCTTCCAGAAAAAATAAAAAAGAAAGTGAAGTTGCACAATTAGAAAAAATCGTTGTGACAGCAAGTGGTTTTGAACAAAATATAAAAAAAGCAGCTGCTTCTATTTCCGTTTTAACACAAGATGAAATTAATAAAAAAGCATATCGTGATGTAACGGATGCGCTTAAAGATGTGCCTGGTGTTGTGGTTACAGGCGGCGGAAGTTCATCTGATATTAGTATTCGTGGAATGGGGAGTGCCTATACCGTTATTATGGTCGATGGTAAGAAAGTAAACACACGTTCTGTGCGACCAAATAGTGATAATTCAGGTATTGAACAAGGTTGGTTACCGGGAATCGAAAGTATCGAACGTATTGAAGTTATTCGTGGCCCAATGTCTGGACTCTACGGTTCAGATGCGATGGGCGGTGTAATTAATATTATTACTAAAAAAGTTGCAGATGTTTGGAGTAGCTCGGTTAAGTTAGATACCACCATCCAAGAAAACAATAAATCTGGCAATCTTTACCAAGCCAATACTTATGTTTCAGGGCCGTTAATTAAGAATTTACTTGGGTTAAAGGCCAACGGCACATTTTCACAAAGAGATGAAGATGAAATTATTGGTGGTTATAGTAAACAAAAAATCCGTGCTGGTGGGGCTACTTTAAGTCTGACCCCGAATGACCAACATACCATTGAACTTGAATATCAGCGTTCTATTCAAAATCGTAATGCTACAGTTGGAAAATCAGTTTCACCTGTTCAAACTGGACGCAATCCACCAGTGGATTCAATAACGGATTATTATCGTACCGAATATAGTTTGACCCATCATGGTGACATTGGTCCTGTAAAAACTCATTCTTATATTCAACGCGAAGAAAATAAAAATTCATCTAGAAATATGGAAGCGGTAAATACTACTTTTAATACGCTTAACCAGATCACACTCGCAAATCATGCGCTGAGCGTTGGGGGGAGTTATTTAAAAGAAGAATTAGATGATTTAGGAAACCAGTTAAAAGTGGGCGGGTCACAACCTGTTTCTAATTTAGATCGTTATAGCTGGGCATTATTTACAGAAGATGCATGGAATATTATTGATCCTTTTACTTTAACAATGTCACTGCGTATGGATCAGGACGAAAAATTTGGAGATCATTTCACTCCTAAAGTCTACGGTGTGTGGACTTTAAATGATAACTGGATTATTAAAGGCGGTGTATCAACAGGCTATAAAACACCTGCGCTAAGAGCGACAGTAGCAGAATGGGGACAAGCTACGGGAGGAGGACGTTCGGCAGGGGTAATTGTTGGTAATCCAAATCTAAAACCAGAAAAAAGTACCAACTATGAGCTTTCATTTTCTTGGGATAATTTAGATAACTTGAATGCTGGCCTAACGCTTTTTAATAGCGAATTTAAGGATAAAATTACAGAAGTTAGAACCTGTTCAGGTGATGCAGGTACTTATAATTGTGATTGGTTAGGTACAAAATTTGATTTTGTTAGTCAACGCACAAATGTAGATAAAGCCAGTATGAGAGGGATTGAAGCGACGTTTGGCTGGCTCATTTCACCTGACGTAAAGTTGAATGCTAATTATACCTATACTGATACAGAGCAAAAGAGTGGGGAGTTTAAAGGCCAACCTTTAAATGAAATGCCGGAACACATGTTTAATACTACTTTAGATTGGCAAATGAATGATTTGGTGGGTATGTGGAGCCGTTTGAATTTCCGTAGTAAAACTTCTGAATATTTAAGCCGAACTTCAATGGCTGAAGGAAAGCCTGCTTATGGGTTAGTTGATATTGGTATGAACTATAAACCAACTGACAAAATCCAAGTTGCAGTAGGTATCTATAACTTATTTGATAAAGATATTGATGTAGCAACTTACAATTATGTTTTAGACGGACGCCGTTATAATTTAGGGATTATTTATAAATTTTAAATAGTTAAATAACAAAGGCGCTTCAAGCGCCTTTGTTATTTAAAATATCTAATGCTTTTTCAGAGTAATAAAACTTTTCTAAGTACACACGGGCACGGCATCTTAAATGTCCTGTTGTAACGAGTTGCTGTAATACGGGTACAAGTAGCTGAGTAAGTTCATGTTGTACTAGGCTTTCTTCAATATTTAGGTCTCGCAGTAACAAGTCAAAATTACGTTCTTGGTTACGCGCGTACCACGTATAAATACCATCATGGACTTGTTGTTTTAGATAATCAGTTTGACGAATATGGTCCCAAATTTCATGCCCTAAACCAACCGTTTTGGTTAAATCTTCAGTTTCTATATAATTTTTTAAAACAGAAAGTGGCATCGTTTTAACTTTATGCCAAATATTAGCTTGAAAGTGATAAAGCTTATCATTGTCAAAATGTTGGTTTAAAACACGTTCACTCATTTGGCTGAGTTTTAAAATATTCTTTTGCAAATAATGGTTAATCGTGTCATCGAGATTAGAATCCGTCACGGTTTCTAATACTGATTTGCCCATTTTCATAAAACGACCTACACCTGGTACGCGTTTTGACATAGATTCATCTAAATAATCATGCATGGTTTGCTGAATCAGTTGTGTGAGCAGGGCCGAAAAAGCAGGGTTATTTACGATCGTTTTTATTAGTTTTTTACGATGCTGTTCTTTACTTGCAACATACTGCGCAATGCGGTCAATGGTTAAGACAGGAATAACATCTTCAACTGTTGCCGTGTCATTTGCAGGATGAATGAGTGCAAAGCGAATATGCTCTGCAATCTGTTCAATTAGAAAATCAGAAGCGGGTGTATCTAAAATTTGCTTTTGAATGAGCTGTTGAATCTGTTCAAAAGTCCACAATTGTTGTAACTGCCGGCTACCCAACCAATGATAAAACTGCTCAAACTCTTGTTGGATGACTTGAGTCTGAGCAAATTGCTCATCTAAAAAATCTAGATGAGTTTCAATAAGTTTTTCAATGATTGGTTGGGTAGACATAAGGTCTCACAAGTCCGAAGTTTTATTTAATGAGAAGTCGTTTTTGACGCTTGATTTGTTTCTACTTTAAGTAAAAACGGTACATATTGTTGAATAACCAATTGCTCAGCCTCCAAAATTGGCATATGGCCTACGTTTTCTAAAATGACAGGAGGTTGTGCATTTTTTAAGAGACTTTTGAGCTCACTCGCCACTTCTACATTAATAATTTTATCTTGTTTGCCCCATAAAATGAGTGTGGGTGCATCAATGGTTTTGGTAAGCACTGCAAATGAGTCTGGAGTATAGACTTTATTAAGTGCGATCAGTTGATCAATTAGTTTTTGTGTTTGTGGTGCCTGATTAATCATCAGTTTTTCCTGAGCCTGTAAGAACTCTTTAGGAATAAATGGAGGATTAAACATGGTTTGTTTTAACAAATAGTTAAAGTCACCTTTTTTAGAGACTAAAAGTTGTTTTAGATAGGTAGGATCTTTGAGATAAATTGTGTTGGCAGAACGGAAAATACCGCCGCTATCAACTAAAAATAGACTCTTAGTTTCAAATGGATATTGTCCAGCATAGAGTAGGGCAATTGAGCCACCAAGCGAGTGCCCCGCAATATGAATAGGTCCCTTCAAATTTTCAGCTTCAACAAATCGACGTAATTTTTCAGCTAAGTTGGGAACAGAATAATCGAAATCTTGAGCAACAATTGTTTCGCCACTCCCTGGTAAATCAGGAATAATGACATGATAATTTGTAGTTAAGTAATGTGCTACTCGGTTCCAGTTATCTCGACTACCACCTAAGCCATGAATGAGCAGTAAAGTTGGCTTTGTGCTAGAACCACCTTCACTATATGACCAAGTGATATCACCAACTTTTAATTTTTTGCTTTGCAGTCCAGCCCAGCTACGTTCTTGCTGTAATATGGTCTGAAAGTTGATATCAATATTATCGGCTGCCTGTGCTTGAGAAATACTCATCACTGAAAATAAGCTACAAGAAGCTATAGTCAATACAGTAGCAGTTTTTTTCATGGAGGCTTTAATTGATGCAGACAGCCTAGTCATAGTTTTCATCCTTGAAGCTTAAACGAGTTTGAAAAATTATTGAAAAACTTTGCCAATGAGTCATTTGCCAAACGTTTGGAATCAAGAAAATTATAGTCAATCTAGGAACTAAAGTATGTCTATTTTTTCACTAAACAGTAGGGAATTGAGCAGTAATAGCTGATTAAAATCGATTAGGCATTTTTAAATTTTTTCATAACAAAGGATTTATTTTTTGTCAGTGACATTCAAATTTTGACACATTAAAATAATTTCTAACCTTGAAAAAACAATGGAAATATAAAATGCCTACTGCGCAAGAAGTTTTAGATCGTCTGAAAGCTGGTAATCAACGATTTGTAAATGGAAATACTTCCCTTGCAAAAACCTTATCGCACCATGAACGTGCTGAAATGGCAAAGGACCAAAATCCGTTTGCGATTGTATTAGGTTGTTCAGATTCTCGTGTACCAGCAGAAATGGTATTCGATCAAGGTCTTGGTGACTTATTCGTAATTCGTGTTGCTGGTAATGTGGTTGCCCCTTCACAAGTTGGTAGCGTCGAGTTCGCAGCAGAGCGTTATGACTGTCCAGTTGTAATTGTATTGGGACACAGTCATTGTGGCGCGATTCAAGCAACAATTGATACGTTGATGAATCCTGACCACCCACCGTCATCTAACTTAATGTCAATTGTGAACCGTGTTCGTCCATCAGTTGAAATTTTAATGCAAACTGATCTGAAGAATGATTTGAAAAAACTTTCATATCATGCAGTACGTTCAAACGTTTTTGCTTCGGTCAATCAATTACGTCATGGTTCTGCTGTATTAGAGAGCCTAATCGCAAAAGGCGAATTGATTGTTGTTGGTGCTGAATATTCGTTAGAAACTGGTGAAGTTACTTTTTTTGACTTCTGAGCAGATTGAAAAAATTTAAAACTAAAAGGTGCCTATAGGGCACCTTTTATGTATGGATAAGCCAAATTAAGTAATTTTGTTTGTGCTTGAGCATTTGGATGAATCAAGTCATTTTGCATTAGTTGTTTTTGACCAGCGACGCCATCAAGGAAAAACGGTAGCAGTTTCACCTGATATTTTTGACTTACAGTTTTATAGTTATTCTCGAATGCTTTGCTATAAGCAGTTCCATAATTTGGCGGAATTTTCATACCAAAAAGAATAACCTGCGCTTTTTGTTTTTGGCTTAATTGAACAAGCTGAGATAGATTTTGTTGAATCATTTGTGGCGGTTGCCCACGTAAACCATCATTGCCACCTAACTCAATAACAACAACCTCTGGTTTATAAGTTTGTAAAAGTTTAGGTAATCTCGCTAAAGCGCCACTTGTAGTTTCACCACTCATGCTTGCATTGACCACCTTATGTTGTTTGGGATACTGTTGGTCTAAGCGTTTTTGTAGTAATTGTACCCAACCTTGTTTAGGGTCTATTCCATAACCGGCACTAATACTATCTCCTAAAATTAAAATAGTCTTTGCCGAGACCAACATGGGCAACATGCTCAATGAGATGAGTAAGAGGCTTTTAGAACCAAACAAATAAGATTTATACATTTGTGTTTCAACTCGAATACTAAACATATAGGACTGTCCACATCATGCCACAACCTATTATTGCTGCCCATAAAGTTACACAAACTATTCAGATTAACCAAAATCAGTTTACGATTTTAAAAAACATTGATTTAGAGATTTATGAAGGTGAGCAGGTAGCCATTACAGGACGTTCTGGCTCAGGTAAATCGACTTTGTTGGGCATTTTAGCGACTTTAGACCAACCGTCGGAAGGAGAGGTGTGGTTATGTGGACAGGCTGTTCATGAGTTGACAGAAGAACAACGCGCTCAGATTAGAATGCAACATATTGGTTTTGTATTTCAGTCTTTCCAACTTTTACCGCAACTAAGTGCGCTTGAAAACGTGATGTTACCGCTTCGGTTGCGTAAAGACTTTGATTATAAAATTGCTGAGCAAAAAGCCTTAAACTGGTTGCATAGAGTAGGGTTGAGTCGACAAGCCGAACAAACGCCTAAAGTCTTATCTGGAGGTGAGCAGCAGCGTGTAGCAATTGCTCGGGCTCTGATTGCCGAACCACAAATTATTTTTGCCGATGAGCCAACTGGGAACTTAGATGGGCAAACAGCTCAAGAAGTTGAAGGTCTCCTTTTTGATTTAAATAAAGAGCTCGGCACTACACTTATTTTGGTTACACATGACCGCGATTTAGCTGGGCTTTGCCAGCGTCATGTTGAACTAGATGATGGTTGTTTAAAGACAGTACAGGGTGGTTAGACTATGCGTAATCTACTTAAACCACTTTTATTACAAAGCTTTCGTACTGGTGGGTTATATTTACTCATTATTGCGCTTTCACTTGCTATTAGTGCAACAACAGCTCTCAAGTTCAGTAATGATCAGGTTAAAAATGCGGTAAGCCTACAAGCGTCACAAATGTTAGCAGCCGATTTGGTTCTGTCGAATAACGAACCTCTAGACACTAAATGGCAGAAAAAAGCAGAGCAGCTTGGTTTAAGGCAGACTCATGTGACCATGTTTAGTTCTATGGCACATACTCAAAATCAGTTTGTCATGGTCAATGTCAAAGCAATAGAGCCGGCGTTTCCATTAAGAGGACAGCTTGAGATTGTACCTAGTGCACAGAGTATTCAACCCGGCCAACTGTGGTTAAGTCAAAGAGCAGCCGATTTACTTAAAGTTAAACTAGGCGATACGGTTTCTATTGCAGATGCCGAATTTCGTTTTAGTGGTGTCATTGTACGTGATTCGAATCAGGTACTCGGCTTTTCAGGTTTTTCGCCTACTGTGATTATTCATCAAGCCGATATAGCTAAAACGCATGCAATTCAAACTGGCAGTAGAATCGATTATCGACTATTAATGTCTGGTCAACCTGATCAGGTACAAAACTTTAGCAAGCAATTTAAACAGCAACATAAACCCGTAAATGATCAGGAAGAAAACGCAGGTTTACGTTTACGCGATGCCAGTGAGTCAAATAGTAGATTATTACGCCCACTAGAAAACCTTGATACTTTCTTGCAACTTGCCAATATTTTAACGATTTTATTATGTGGTATTGCGATTGCTTTAACGAGTCAACGTTATGTTCAGCAAAACCAAGACCATATTGCTTTAATGCGTTGTCTGGGTGCCAGTAAGTTCCAAATTTTATGGGCATATATCGGGCTACTTTTTTTAGTCAGCGCAATTTCAATTCTGATTGGTAGCCTACTCGGAATAATGATGGGTTATGGGTTACTTGAGCTTATGTTGCAGCTCATTCCACAACTAGAGTTAAGTTTCTCAGTAGTCGGCTTTTTAATTGGCCCCTTACCAATTGCTATTTTTACGAGTGTAATTGTGCTACTTGGATTTATTTTGCCAAGTATCTGGGAGTTGTTAAATACACCTCCAATTCGAGTTATTCGAGAGCAGGCTAAATCTCGAAAATCACTATTTTTTATGTTCTTTGCGGGTATTACCAGTCTTGTTATTTTTAGCTTAGTTTTAAGTGAAAACTTGATGCTCAGCATTATGGTGCTAGCTGCAATTATCGTTCTGTGTGTTTTGTTGTATACCGCTGTCTGGGTTTTGCTTCGTAGCTTAAAGAAGATGAAAACCCGTTTATCTTTTTATATTCGTTCACCATCGCAAAGTGCCTTACAAATTACAGCACTGGCTTTGGGTTTAAGTCTTATTACCGTGCTAAGCGTACTCAGGACAGATTTATTAGAGCGTTGGCAACAGCAGTTACCAGAAGGCACACCAAACCAGTTTGTTTATGGCCTACCACCATTTGATTTAAAAGCTTTTGAGCAACAATTAAAACAAAATGATTGGCAAAGTACGCCTCTGTATCCAAATATTCGTGGACGATTACTTGCAAAGAATGATGTTCCTTTTTCTGAAGATACAATCAAGCAAAATAATTCTTTACGCCGTGAATTAAATTTAACGCAGTCAAACATTTTGCCAAATGATAATGTCATTACAAAAGGACAAGCCACTTTTAATGACGTAGGACAAGTTTCAGTCGAGGCAAAAACTGCTGAAAGTTTAGGTATTGAGATTGGGGATAAGCTGACTTTTAGCATGCCAGACGGTACTTTGCAGGCAAAAGTTGTGAATTTTAGAAGTGTTGAATGGGAAAGTTTTAGTCCAAACTTCTTCTTTATTTTTTCGCCCAAAACTTTAGATGAAAATGCGGGTAGCTACTTGGGCAGCTTTTATGTGCCTAAACAAGATCAGCCTAAAATGATTAATATTATTCAGCAATTTTCAAATACAGTTTTTATTGATGTTGACCGTATTTTGGATGAAGTAAAGCGTTTAATGAATGTATTAGTCAAAATCGTGACTGTACTTGCGGCTTTAGTTGGCTTTTCTGGAATACTCGTTTTAATTGCTTGTCTAAACCTGTTAATGGATGAGCGCCGTCGAGAGGTCGCTTTATTACGTTCATTTGGTTTGTCTAAAAATAAAATGAAGCAAATGCTGAGTTTAGAAATTGGATTTTTAGGGCTATTAGCAGGCATTGTTGCCTGCTGTTTTGCTGAGGTAATTAGTGCAATAGCAAGTTATAAAATGAATATGGCTATACAGTGGCATATTGAAATATGGTTGATTTTACCACTGGCTATGATGTTGCTTTGTGCTCTCATTGGTCGATATCGACTTGGTTATCTTTGTAATTTACCGCCACTACAAAGTTTGCGAGAGCTGAACCAGATTTAAGTTAAGGCAGTATTTCTGGGTTCTGAATTAAAATTTCATGCCAAAGTGGAAGTAATGGTGAGTTCAGTTGATTACAGTAAATATAGAAGCCGACTGTTAATAAGAGTCCTCCCATTAAACCCAAAAATTTTAAGGTCGTACTAAGTTTAGTACGGTAACTTAAATACCAAATCAGCGCGAGTAATGCACCCATAATCATACCGCCGACATGTGCAGCATTATTGATACCTGTGGCAACCAGACCGAATATAAGGTTAATCGCCATAATCATTAATAATGCTTTTTTATCGAGTATATAGGCTTGATGAGGTAGAGGAGGAAATAATGAAAGGACAGTTAAAGCCGCACCTAATCCCATCACAGCACCAGAGGCTCCGGCACTTACATGAGGGAGCAAGCTTTGGTCAAAATGTTGTAGTAATTCATGTCCATTTTGAATATTGATATAACTACTTAAAAGGCTACCAAACAGGCCAGCAAGCAAATACAGGGCGATAAAGTATAAACGACCAAATAAAGCTTCAGCGACATTACCGAAAATATATAGGGCCCACATGTTAAGCATAAGGTGAATGATACCAAAGTGAAAAAACATGCTGGTAAATAAACGTTCGGGCTGTCCAGAAAAAGTAAGTGGTGTAAAATCTGCACCCCAGTGAAGAGCATCTTTTATGGCTGGGTCGCTAATGTCGACTCCAGATATAATTTGCCAGATGAACAAACCTACATTGATTGAGATCAGTAGGGCCGTCAGCCACCATGCTTGTACATTGAGTTTACGATTAATGTGCGGAGGCTGAGATTGAGTCATGCTATGCTTTTGTTATATATGAACATGCTTTACAGCTTAACATGAAAAAAGTTGAATACAGGAGATTGGGACGAACATGAAAGCTTTTATTGTTCGCGTGTTGTTAATTTTTATTGGTCTAATTCTCCTAATTCAGCTTTGGATTTTCTCAAGTTTAGTTTGGTGGCGTACTCATGAAGTTGATACTACCATGTTTATGCGAATTGATTATTGGTCAGATACATCTCGGCCGATCATTCATGAATGGCTCGACTATGATGATATAAGCGATAATTTCAAACATGCAATTTTAGCCGGTGAAGATGCAAAGTTTATTCATCATCATGGCTTTGACTGGGATGGTATTCGTTTTGCGCTAGAGCGTAATAACGAAGAGGGCGAAGTGGTTGCTGGTGGTTCCACTGTGTCTCAACAACTTGCAAAGAACTTGTTCTTATACAATAAGCGATCATTTATTCGCAAAGGCCAAGAAACAGTAGCGACATGGATGATGGAGCGTATGTGGTCAAAACGTCGAATTCTTGAGGTCTATATGAACTCTGTTGAATTTGGCAAACATTTATATGGTGTTGAAGCTGCTGCCCAATATTATTATGGTAAAAGTGCTAAAAATCTAACACGCGAACAAGCTGCTTTTTTAGCCGCGTTATTGCCTGATCCAAAATATTATCAAGATCACCGTAATGACCATAAACTACAATATCGAAAACGCGTTATTTTACGTTATATGAATAGCACCCAGATTCCTGAATAACTCTGTCTTAAAGATGTGTTATTTTTTTAGTTTTTATCAAATTGACATAATTTTGCAGCATACTATTTTGCAGAGATTTTGGTTGGAAAGAGATTAAGTTAGACATGAATACAGCGATTACAGCAACGACCCCAACAGAATATAGTTATAACGACCGTTATATTAATCGTGAATTGTCTATTCTTGACTTTCATTTGCGCGTATTGGAACAGGCAGTCGACCCTTTACATCCATTACTTGAACGAATGAATTTCTTGCTTATTTTTTCACGTAATTTAGATGAGTTTTTTGAAATTCGCGTAGCTGGTGTCATGGAGCAATATGCTCTAGGCAATGAAAGTCGAAGTCCAGATGGTTTAACACCTAGACAAGTCTTACAAAAAATCTCTGAGACTGCTCATGCTGCAATTGAACGTCAATATCGTATTTTAAATGAAGAAATCTTGCCTAAACTCCGTGAAGAAGATATTTGCTTCTTACGTCGTGGGGAGTTAACACCAGCTCAATCAGCTTGGGTTAAAAAATATTTTCAGGAACAAGTCGCACCTGTTTTAACACCAATTAGTCTAGATCCAGCTCATCCATTCCCGCGTTTAGTCAATAAAAGCTTGAACTTTATTGTGACCTTAGAAGGTAAAGATGCGTTTGGTCGTCAAATTGACTTAGCGGTTGTACCAGCACCACGCTCATTACCTCGGGTTGTACGATTACCCGATGAGTTGACAGGCGGTAAAGAGCATCATGTCATGCTGTCTGCCATTATTCATGAACATGTATCAGACTTGTTCCCAGGCATGACTGCAACGGGTTGTTACCAATTCCGTGTTACCCGTAATGCCGATTTGGCGCTCAATGAAGACGTTGAAGATTTAGCAAAAGCTCTAAAAGGTGAGTTAAGTTCACGCCGATTTGGTCGTGCAGTTCGCTTAGAAGTGACTCATAACTGTCCACAGCATATTTATGAATATTTATTAGAAGAATTCGATTTAACCGATGAGCAACTATACAAAGTTGATGGTCCTGTAAACTTGGCACGTCTGGTTTCAAACTTTAAACGTCCTCATTTGCGTTATGACTCGCATACACCGGTTGTACCAAAAGTATTTAAAAAGACTGAGAGTATTTTCTCGGCTATGCAAAAGCAGGATATTTTGCTTCATCACCCATTTGAATCTTTTGCTCCAGTTATTCAGTTACTCCGCGAAGCAGCACGTGATCCACAAGTACTTGCAATTAAACAAACGCTTTACCGTAGTGGTGTTGATTCGGAAATTGTACAGGTCTTGGCTGAAGCTGCACGTAATGGAAAAGAAGTAACGGCAGTTATTGAGTTACGTGCTCGTTTTGATGAAGAATCAAACATTGAAGTGGCGAATGTACTTCAAGAAGCAGGAGCGGTAGTCGTTTATGGCATTGTGGGTTATAAAACGCATGCCAAAATGATTATGGTAGTACGCCGTGAAAATAATAAATTGGTACGTTATGTTCATTTAGGAACAGGTAACTACCATGCGATGAATGCCCGTATTTATACCGATTATGGTCTCATGACGACCGATAAAGACTTATGTGAAGACGTACACCGTATCTTCCAAGAGTTAACAGGTATGGGCAAAATGGCAAAACTGAAAAAGTTGCTCCATGCACCTTTTACTTTGCATGCTCAGCTCATCAACTTTATTGATGAAGAAATTGCCAATGCTAAGGCTGGTCGTAAAGCTCAAATTATTGTGAAAGTGAATGCTTTAACTGAAGTTCAATTAATCAATAAATTGTATGAAGCTTCTCAAGCAGGGGTGCAGGTAGATCTCATTATCCGTTCGATTTGCTGCTTACGTCCAGGATTACCGAATTTATCGGAAAACATTAGAGTACGTTCAATCGTAGGGCGCTTCCTTGAGCATACGCGTGTTTATTACTTTAGTAATAACGGTGATGCACGTATTTACTGTTCAAGTGCAGACTGGATGGATCGTAACCTATTTAATCGTGTTGAAGCATGTTTCCCAATTGAAGACCCAGCATTGAAGAAACGAATTTATCAGCAAGGTCTTCTTAATTATTTGCAAGATAATCAGCAAGCTTGGTTATTACAAGGTGATGGTACTTGGGTTCGTGCCCAACCTGCTGAAGGTGAAAAATTGCATAATGCTCAAAGGGAATTATTAGAAACATTTAAATAAAACTTAATATTAGAAAACCGACTTTATGTCGGTTTTTTTAATTATATGAAATTCATAGTATTTTAGTCTGAATACTTAAATGGTTGCAGGATATACAATAATAATTTGAATTAACGCAAGATGTTTAAAAAATATGTGATTCTTTGCATAAAACTTTGAATATTAAAAATATACAAATCACGAGAAATCTACTTTAATACGCCGCATTAAATATACTTAACTTTGGTAAGTGAATAATATGCAATGCTTTATTAAAAGTTTATTTATTAGAATATTTTTAGGGGTAATGCCAGTGACTGCTTATGCAGATCAAAAGTGTTATGGAGATATTATTGTGTTTCATAAATATGATGATCAAATGATATATCCCTATTTTGTACAGCCGCCTAGGCAGAAAAATAAGAAGATTGAAACACAAAATAAATCTATAAACATTCAAAAAAGAAAAACGACTCAAGATGAGCAGTTAACACAAAAGAAGGCCGAAGAGACTCAATCAAAAAAAATAGAAGAAAAGAAAACTCTTGAGAATAAAAAACAGCTTGATGCAGCAGTGGCTAAAGAAATTTTAGAAAATGGTGAAAAAAAATGGATGGTACAAGTCGCATTAGCACCTAATCAAAATAAAGCAAATATGCTCCAGTCACAATTGCACGCTAAAGGATATAAGGTTGTGACTAGTCCAACCACAAAAGGAATACGTGTCATGATAGACCCAGCCAATGATTATGCGATTGCACAAATCATTCGAGAAAAAATCATTTCAGATGAGAATTTAGATTTGAAATCAGCTTGGGTTTTCAAATGGGCATCTTTAACAGCGCAGTAAAAGAAAAAGGAGTCCGAAGACTCCTTTTTTTATTCATGTAAATTTGTTGTGATTTTCTGCATGATTTGCAGGAGTACATCAAATTCGCTTTGTAGTGGTGTACTTTTACGTGTAACGAGTGCGAGAGTACGACTTGGTGCATCTTCAATTGGTTTTGCAGTAATCTGATCATTAAACTTGATCATACTATTTTCAATTGCGATTTCTGGTAAAAGCGTAAAACCTAAATTAGAAGACACCATCTCAACTAAGGTAGGTAATGAACTTGCTTTTAAACGGTTATCGTTTTTACGCTCACCAATTGGACACGCACTTAATACGTGGTCACGTAAGCAATGGCCTTCTTCAAGTAAAATCAGTCGTGACAAATCGAGGTCATCTAGAGAGTTTGCTTGAAGCGCATTTGTATCTTGTTTACTGCAAACAAGATACAAATTTTCTTTTGAAATTTCAGCTACTTTTAGACTTCTTGTGTCAAAAGGTAGTGCAAGAACGATCATGTCCAAATTACCATGCTCTAATCGCTCTACAATTTTCTCGCTTTGAGCTTCATGTAAATGCAACTGAATTTTTGGTAATTGGTGATGCACTTCATCAAGTAACCGTGTCAGGATAAAAGGTGCAATGGTTGGAATAACACCCAAATGAAGATCACCAGTTAATGGTTCACTCATTTCACGGCTTAAACGCATTAAATCCTGAGCATCTGCTAGCAATACACGGGCTCGAGCAACGACTTGCTCACCTAATGGCGTTAAACGCACATTCTGACGGTCACGTTCAACCAGAACGCCACCTAGTAGCCTTTCTAGCTCCATAATGCCGCCCGATAAAGTCGATTGGGTAACAAAAGAGCGACGTGCTGCTTCAGTAAAATGCAAAGTTTCCGACAACGTAACTAAATATGATAGCTGTCTTAGTGAGGGTAATGCAGCCATAGTGTCCTAGTATGATGATTTAAAATGATGCGCAAATAAACCGCTAAGCTGTGGAATAAAATGGGCAGGGATATCATGCCCCATTCCATCAATTAATTCAAACTTAGCACCGGAAATTGCTTTTGCTACAGCCTTACCGTGGCTCGGTGGAAGTAAGCGATCACGAGAGCCATGTAAGACTATTGTGGGTTGCTTAATTTCACGGTCCAGTTGTAGTAAGGAACCTGTACATAATATTGCTAAAAACTGTTGAAGTACACCAGCAGGATAATAGCTACGTTGATAAAGTTTTCGTGCGGTTTGAACGGCTTCAATATGGTTAATATAACCAGGAGAACCAATTAACTGGAATAATTTTAAGCTGTGATTAACAATCCCTTCTTCATCACGTGATTCTGGTTTGCCAATCAAACTTAAAAGTTGTTTAGGAAATGGTGGGGGTAAAAACGGTTGATTGTTACTTGTAAACATCAAACCTAACTTTTCTACTTTTTCTGGATATTTTGCAGCAAGAATTTGGGCAATCATACCGCCCATTGATGCACCGACTACATGAGTCTTACTTATGCCTAAACGGTCAAGAAGCATCGATACGTCGTCAGCCATATCATACAATGTATAAGGTGCGCCCTGATTACTTAACCCTAAAGCAAAACGTCCCATCAATTTCATGGTATTTAAACGTTTACCCTGATGACGTACTTTTGATGAAAGGCCAATATCACGGTTATCAAAACGAATAACACGAAAACCTTGATCAATGAGCGATTTACAGAAAAAGTCCGGCCAAAATAGCATTTGAGCACCTAAGCCCATAATCAGCAAAATGGTCGGGTGTTCTGGTTTTCCACCTACTTCTACATGCAATTCAATACCGTTGCCTAAGTTGACTTTGGTTTCCTGCATAAAAGGAGTGTAGGGTGAAATACTAAATTGTAAGGCGCTATTCATGTTATTCATACCTTAAAGGAATACTCTGTAACGAGTATTCCTAATTTAAACTTTATGCTTGGGCAGGAATAAGATCTGGAACAAGCTTAGTTAAAGTTAAACGTTGCTTGCCTGCTGTCGCACCTAACAATACGAAACCACGTAATGTTCCGTCATTATCAAGTGCTTTAGCAAGCATACCATCGTCGAATTCTTCAGTTTCCCAATTTACATCGACATCAACTGGTGCCGGTAAAACTGTAAGTGGTGCAGCCGGGGTTTTTACTGCAACTGGCATTGCAGGGTAATGTACATTTGTCTGTTGGCCGCTTAATGTTTTTGCTAGAGCACGCGCTTGCTGCATAATTGGCATTACATAAGGAAGCAGGGTACCGTTCACTTCTGCACAGTCACCAATCGCATAAATATCTGCTTGATTCGTTTCAAGCAAGCTATTGGTAATTACACCACGGCTGGTTTGAATATTTGCGCTTTGAGCAAGAGAAATATTGGGTTGTAGGCCAATTGCTGAAAGTACGATATCAGCAACTAAAGTTTGACCATTTGCTAATGTAACTGCGTAATCTTCCCCGTTATTGATTTTACTTACTTTTTCAACGGTAGTGCCTAATGCAAATTTAACCCCAGCTTCTTCAAGATTTTCTTGGAAAGCTGAAGCAATGTGTGAAGGTAATAAACGGCCCAATGGTTGAGGCGCTAAATCAATTACCGTTACATCATATTCACTATGAAGTAAGTCGTTGGCAAATTCACAACCGATTAAACCAGCACCCAAAATTACAACACGTTTATCTTTACGTTGAGCAAGGTTTTCGCGGAAGGTACGATAGTCAATTAGTGAGTTCACTACATGAATGTCATCACTGCCATCTCCTGCAATTGCAAGACGAATCGGGTTGGCACCAATAGCCAAAATTAATTTTGAATAGGGTTGTTGAGAAACAACACCATCTTTTTCCAGAACAAGCTCATGACGCTCAGCTAAAATTTCTTTCACCCATGTAAAAGGTTCAATACGCATATTGAGCTGTGCACTCATTTTTGCAGCATCACCTAACGGAATTTGTTCCGGAGCCTTTTTACCTGCAAAAGCGTTAGATAACGTTGGTTTTGCATAGTTCACCGCATCATCCGCACAAATCATCACAAGTTCTTGCTCTGGGTTAAGCTTACGGAACTCACGTGCTAAGGTATAACCCGCCATGCCTGATCCGATAATGACGATTGGATGCATTTTTTTCTCCAGAATTAGAATTGTTCATTTAATACGGTGATTGGTGATATATAAAAAAGACCATGTAAATCATGGCCTTTTCATTTAAGACATTAGATTTCGATCATTTCAAAGTCAGCTTTTGAAACGCCACAATCAGGGCAAGTCCAATCATCAGGGATATCTTCCCATTTTGTTCCAGCTGCAATGCCGTCTTGTGGCCAACCTTCTGCTTCATCGTAAATCCATCCACAAACGATACATTGATATTTTTTCATGAGACTCTCCGCACTGATAAGTTTGCTCAAAGCTGCCTTTCAGTAAAACTATTCCATCTATTAATAATGTAACTACGATCCGTTCAATAATAACTAATGTAGCTTTGATCGGGTATCAAATTTTTACGCAGTTCTACATTTAAAGTAAAGCACATAAGGGAGTTTAATCATTCGTAAGCAAAGATGAATGGCATATCGAGACAAATAACTGGTTATTTAGGCAAAACTTCAACATAAATACATAATAAATCATATTTTTTTATTCACTTATTAATCTAATAAGGTTTTAAGTGATATGAAGGGTTACAAAAAGAACAAAGCATTTATATAAATTAAGTTCTTAAAAACATAAGCTGATTAATAAATAGACAGATAAATTGATATTTATATAAAGCGATAAAGTTTGTTGAATACTTGAGTAACAGAGATAAGGAAGTTGAGTATGGAAATTCTAGTATATGAAGTAGAGATTAACGCGCCTATAGAAAAAGTATGGAACGTACTCTGGAATAGCGAGACATATAATGCGTGGACGAAATTCTTTGCGCCGGATTCTTCAATGCGTACTGACTGGGAAATTGGTGGTAAAACATATTTTCTAGACGGAGAAGGAAATGGAATGGTTTCGACCATTGAAGAAATGAAAAAGCCTGAAGTGCTAATTTTTAAACATTTAGGAATGATTAAAGAGAGTAAGGAAGACTTAGAAAGTGAAGAGGTGAAGGGCTGGAGTGGTTCGCTAGAAAAATATTTTTTAAGCCAAAATGGGAATACTACTACTTTAAAAGTTGAATTGGCCACCTTACCTGAATATATCGGTATGTTAAAAAGTGGCTTTATTCAAGGTTTTGAAGTTGTAAAACATATTGCTGAAGGGAGCTAGTTCATCTTACTCAGTTCGTTGTTTAGGCAAAGTATTTTTTATGAATTTTAGAAATCAGATCATTGAGACGAGAGGGATAAGCAAGACGATGATGCCCTCCGTCATATGTTTCTACTGTCATATAAGGTGAAAGCTTTTCCTGTACTTGATACATATCAAGTTGCTCGTCTCCTAACTCTAAATAAGCCATTTTAGGATGAGAGTGATCAAGATCCTCATCACAAAGGTGAGGGTAATCATTACGAAAACTAGGATTAAGGCTTGGGTTAGCAACAATCACCGCTAATTTATGTTGAGCGGCTGTTTTCAATGCCCAGTAGCCGCCAAGACTATGTCCAACCAATAAGTCAGGTTTAATTGTTTCGATCGCTTGGTGATAAAAATCTTTAACTGAAGAGTAGCTTAGGTTTCGATAATCAACATCAATACAAAATTTTTCAGGATGCAAGATGGCATGGAACTTTGTTGATTCACGAGAAGAATCCAAGCCATGTAAAAATAGAATTTTCATTATTTACTACACAATCTCATGGATAAAATAAAAGGCAAAAAAAGCCTTTTAATATCGAGGTCATTTGGATTTTTTTATATTTTACTTAAAGCAAAAAAAAATGATCTTAGCGATTGGTCTAAGTAATTTTCGTCATTGAATACTGATTTAGTGTGAGTGGTTTGACTTTTTTAATTTTTGTTTTGTTGAAATCTTTCGAAAAACTCCCGCAATCTGTTAGGATATAGCACTTAATTTTTACTTAATCGAGGCAGAGATGACGCAACAAAACGCTCAATCGACTTCTGAACCAACTATTTCCGAAAACGATTTAATCGCACAGCGTCATGCCAAATTAAAGCAAATCCAAGATGTTGCAAAGGATACTGGAAAGAGTCCTTGGCCAAATACATTTAAACGTGAACACTACGCTGGCGATTTACAAGAACAATTTAAAGATCAGTCGAAAGAACAAATTGAAAGCGCTGAACATGTCTATGTAAAAGTTGCTGGCCGTGTCATGTTAAACCGTGGTTCTTTCATGGTGATTCAAGATATGACTGGGCGTATCCAGTTATATGTTGACCGTAAAGGTTTACCAAAAGATATTCTTGAGACCATTAAGGGTTTGGACCTAGGCGATATTATTGCTGCTGAAGGTTATATTGGTCGTTCTGGCAAAGGTGACTTATATGTACACCTTGAAAGCTTTGAACTTCTTACAAAATCGCTTCGTCCGTTACCAGATAAATTTCATGGTTTGAACGATACAGAAGTTAAGTACCGTAAGCGTTACCTCGACTTAATCGTGAATGAAGAAACGCGTAAGACTTTTGAAATTCGCGCCAAAGTTGTTGCAGGTATTCGTGCATTTTTAACAAATGAGCGTTTCATGGAAGTCGAAACGCCAATGATGCATGTAATTCCGGGTGGTGCGTCTGCACGTCCGTTTGAAACGCATCACAATGCTTTAGATATGCCGTTATTCTTGCGTATCGCACCTGAGCTTTACTTAAAGCGTTTGGTTGTTGGTGGTTTTGAGCGTGTGTTTGAAATTAACCGTAACTTCCGTAATGAAGGGGTGTCAACACGTCATAACCCTGAATTTACAATGATCGAGTTTTATCAGGCATATGCTGATTATAAAGACTTGATGGCTTTAACTGAAAACATGCTTGAAAAGCTAGCTCTTGATATTTTAGGTACGACAGATGTGCCTTACCAAGGTGAAGTGTTTAGCTTTAAAGGGCCATTCAAGAAAATCTCTATGTTCGATGCGATCTTAGAGAATAACCCTCAGTTCACCCCAGAAAACGTCGGTGATCGTGAGTTCCTTGCAAAATTTGTGCGTGAGGAATTAAAAGAGCAAGTTAAACCTGGTTTTGGTTTAGGTAAACTTCAAACAATCGTATTTGAAGAAACAGTTGAAACTAAACTGCGTCAACCTACCTTTATCACTGAATATCCAGCGGAAACGTCTCCACTTGCTCGTCGTAATGATGACAATCCGCACATTACCGATCGTTTTGAGTTTTTCATCGGCGGACGTGAATTGGCAAATGGCTTTAGCGAGTTAAATGACCCAATTGATCAGGCAGAGCGTTTCCAAGCTCAGGTTGCTGAAAAAGATGCGGGTGATGACGAAGCAATGCATTACGATGCAGAGTTTGTTGAAGCGCTTGAATACGGTTTACCTCCAACAGCTGGTGAAGGTATTGGTATTGACCGTTTGGTTATGCTTTTTGCTGATGCGCCAAGTATTCGTGATGTAATTTTATTCCCGCATATGCGTCGTAAAGAAGGCTAATTTAATCTTCAAAGTACAAAAAGGCAGTTTATACTGCCTTTTTTTATTCACTATTTATATATGAAAGACACTAAAATTATAGAAAACTTAAAACACCGTTAAAAAATGTAATTGCACAGTTTAACAATTGCAAATTTGCGATAAAAAATTAATGCGTTGCTCATAAATAACTTTGAGAATTGTGCTGACATGTTTTTAAGAAAAACACTTTCAATTGCATTATTAACAGCTGCCTCTTCAGCTGTTTTTGCCCAAGGTTTGATGCTTAATAATGATGATTTGCGTACAGATTTAAATTGGTTGAATCAACAAGGTGTTATTAACATCAGCACTTCTACTTGGCCTTTAAGCGGTGATGAAATTCAGCGCGCACTCTATCAGGCTAAAGTAACTCATCCAGCTCAACAAAAAGTTATTAATTCAGTTCTTAATGCATTAAAAGCAGATAACGATACAGTTAAAGTAGGTGCTTTCGCTGGAACAGATATCAAAGATATTCCTCAAGCATTTGGAAATAATCATAAATCACAGTATGAAGATTCTGTAGAGTTTAATGCGGGCGGTGAAAACTGGGACGCAAAAATTCGTATAAACGCTGAAAAAGATCCACAAATTGATAGTGGGTATGATGTGAATGTAGAAGGTTCGTATGTTGCTGGCAAGCTCTGGAATCAGTGGGTGATTGCTGGACAAGTTCCAACCTATTGGGGACCTGCACATGATGGTAGTTTGATTCGTGGAGATGCAAGTCGTCCTGTGTATGGTGTGACCATGCAACGTGCTGTACAATATGCTTTTGAAACAAAATGGTTATCTTGGATTGGACCTTGGCAATATGAATTATTCGCTGGCCAGTTAGATGACTATAAGGCTGTTCCTAATGCTAAATTATTGGGAATGCGTGTAACTGCACGTCCGGTTCCAGCTTTGGAGTTAGGTGCTTCACGTACACTTTAGATTGGTGGTGATGGGCAACCAAACAGCTTCAAGGCATATTGGAATGCAATTATTGGTAAAGATAATGGCTGTATAAATACTGATTGTATTGGTGTAGATAATCCGTCTAACCAGTTAGCTGGTTTTGATGCTCGCTTACACCTACAACCTTTATTTAATATTCCAGTCAGCGTTTATGGACAATACATTGGTGAAGACGAAGCAGGTTATTTGCCATCAAAAAAAATGTATTTAGCTGGTGCTGATTATTCTTCAATTGTTAAAAATATGCTTTACCAACTTTACGCTGAATGGGCAGATACACGGACTAATGGCGATGTAAAAGGCATTTCATATAGTCACCATCAATATACCGACGGTTATTATCAGCATGGTTTCCCTCTAGGGCATGCAATTGGTGGTGATGGTCAAATGTACTCTGTCGGTGGTGATATTCGCTTTGACACGATGAATCGCTTAAGTGGCCGTGCAATGGTTGTGAAGGTAAATGAATCTAACTTGGCAATCAATAAAGCCTTCCCTAAAGAAGATAAAATCAAAGCACTTGATTTAACTTGGACGCATTACATCAAACCAGATCTTCCATTAAAAATTAATGGTTGGATTAGTGACTCTGACCTAGAAGGTAATGACTCAGGTGCATCTATTGGTATTGAAATTCCATTAGAACGTAAAATGTTTGGTTTCTAATTAATTAAATAGTGCTATAGCAAGAGAGAAGCTAAAATGGCTTCTCTTTTTTATTGTATTTAAAGAAATCTAAAGATGAGATCGTGATTTGCTTCAGCTAATAATGCGAGCTAGGATAGACAGGTTAGCTATGCAAATCAGTATTTTACATTTATATGATGAATTTGAATATCAATATGAAAAAACAAGCAAAAGAAAACAGTTTTAAATCACTATAATGCATAACTAATGCTATAAGCCTCATAAAGGGCTTGTGGTTGGATTATTTATCACGAAAAATTGGAGTTGTTATGGCACTCGTTCCTCCACATGGTCTTCTAAGTGGTGGTTTAATACCACTTCTAGATTTTATGGGCAAAATGGATAGAGAAGGGCGTGTTCATGACTGAATCAAGACTTACACATCTCAAGCAACTTGAAGCTGAAAGTATTCATATTATCCGTGAAGTTGCAGCAGAATTTGAAAATCCAGTCATGCTTTACTCAATTGGTAAAGATTCGGCTGTGATGCTTCATCTTGCATTAAAAGCATTTTATCCTGCGAAACTTCCTTTCCCTTTATTACATGTTGATACAGGTTGGAAGTTTAAAGACATGATCGCGTTTCGCGATAACATGGCAAAAACCCATGGCTTTGATTTAATTGTTCATCAAAATAAAGAAGGCCGTGAAGCAGGGATTAATCCATTTGATCACGGTAGCTCAAAGTATACAGATATTATGAAAACCCAAGCTTTAAAACAGGCTTTGGATAAATATCAATTTGATGCTGCTTTTGGTGGTGCGCGCCGTGACGAAGAAAAATCACGTGCGAAAGAGCGTGTGTATTCATTCCGTGATAGTAAGCATCGTTGGGACCCTAAAAACCAACGTCCTGAACTTTGGAACCTTTACAACGGTAAAGTAAACAAAGGCGAAAGTATACGTGTATTCCCATTATCAAACTGGACAGAGTTGGATATCTGGCAATATATCTATTTAGAAAATATTCAAATTGTTCCTCTTTATTTCTCTGCTGTACGCCCTGTGGTTGAGCGTAGTGGTACGCTCATTATGGTGGATGATGAACGCATGCGCTTAAAAGAGGGTGAAGTTCCACAAATGAAGTCTGTACGTTTCCGTACGCTTGGCTGTTACCCATTAACAGGTGCAGTTGAGTCTGAAGCTGATACATTGCCAGAAATTATTCAGGAAATGTTATTGGCAACAAGTTCTGAGCGTCAAGGTCGTATGATTGACCATGATGAAGCAGGCTCAATGGAAAAGAAAAAGCAAGAAGGCTATTTCTAAGACAGTTTCTAAATTTGTGGAGTTTGAGCAATGTCTCATCAATCAAACTTAATTAGCCAAGACATTCTGGCTTATCTAAAACAGCATGAACAAAAAGACCTTTTACGTTTTTTGACTTGCGGTAATGTAGATGATGGTAAAAGTACCTTAATTGGCCGTTTACTTTACGATTCAAAATTGATTTATGAAGATCAATTGCAAGCTGTAACACGTGACAGTAAAAAAGTAGGTACAACGGGTGATGCACCAGATTTGGCGTTGCTTGTAGATGGTTTGCAGGCTGAGCGTGAGCAAGGTATTACTATTGATGTAGCTTATCGCTATTTCTCGACTGAAAAGCGTAAATTTATTATTGCCGATACACCGGGACATGAACAATATACTCGCAACATGGCTACTGGTGCATCGACTGCTGATCTTGCAATTATCTTGATTGATGCGCGCTATGGTGTTCAAACACAAACGCGTCGTCATACATTTATTGCTAGTTTGCTTGGTATTAAAAATATTGTTGTTGCCATTAATAAAATGGACTTGGTTGAATACTCACCTGAGCGTTTTAATGAAATTCAGATTGAATATGATGCGTTCGTGAGCCAGTTAGGTGAGCGTCGCCCAGCTAATATCTTATTTGTTCCGATTTCTGCTTTAAATGGCGATAACGTTGTAAATCCATCTGCTCATACTCCTTGGTACAAAGGTCAGACCTTGATGAGTATTCTTGAGTCTGTGGAAATTAGCCGAGAGTCAAATAAACACGAATTCCGTTTCCCTGTTCAGTATGTGAACCGTCCAAACCTCGACTTCCGTGGTTTTGCTGGTACTGTTGCTTTAGGTGAAATTAAAGTAGGTGACGAAATTGTAGCGTTACCTTCTGGTAAGCGCTCTACAGTTAAAGAAATCGTTACTTTTGACGGTAACCTTGAGCAAGCAGTGGCTGGTCAAGCAGTTACATTAACGTTAAACGACGAAATTGATATTAGCCGTGGTAACGTGCTGGTACGTGCAGGTGAGCAACCATTAATTTCACGTAGCGTTCGTGCTTCTGTGGTATGGATGAATGAGCACCCGCTTGTAAAAGGTAAGTTGTACAACATTAAGATTGGTACACAAACCGTTCCAGCAAAAGTGACGAACATTCACTACCGTGTGAATGTAAATACACTTGAGCATACTCAAGTAGAAGAGCTTGAGTTAAATGCAATTGCCGATGTGGTAATTGAGTTTGATGCTCCAGTAGTATTTGACCAATATCAAGACTCTCGTTACACAGGTTCATTTATTTTTATTGACCGTTTAAGTAACGTGACTGTTGGCGCGGGCATGGTAGAAGCTGCTGTAGAGTGGACTGCTCATAGCAATGCTGTTACTGCCGAAGACCGTGCTGCTCGTTTAGGTCAAAAACCTGCTGCTATTGGTGTTTCTGCACAATTAATTGAAAAAGCTCAAGTCTTAGAAAGTTTGCTGATTCAGCAAGGTGTAGTTGCAATTGCGAAAGCAAATTTAACAGCTGAGCAATTGGTTCTGTTACGTGAGACTGGTGTTGTAACTATTACAACTTCTGTGGATGGTACAGATACTGAGATAACTGCTGAAACAGTAGAAGAAGCAGTAGAAAAAATCGTGGAATTGGTTCGTCTTTAATAGATTGAAAATGAGTTCCAAAAAACCCGCGTAAGCGGGTTTTTTTATTGAGTTTAGAAAATACTTTGAGTTTTTAAAGTTAAATATTCTCTTAAATCTTTAGGGTAGTTCTGAATCATGTTTAAGAATGTATCACGATCACCTTGATATAAGGCCCGTGTTGCTTCCTCGTAATTTGGCATATTGCCTAACATGGCAGACATAAAACGGTCGATGCCTTGTTTGGCAAGCATAATATTGCCTTCAGAATTTGGGTTATTTAACTCTTTATCAATTAACTTACGAATTACTGCTGATGCACTCGCACTTTGTTGATCTAACCAATCCCAATGTTTTTTCTGTAAAGTGATTTCACGCGAAATTACGCCAAGTTTAGGTCGTCCAACTTTTTTAATTTCTTCAGGTTCAGCATAACGTTGTTGAATTTCTTGTTCTGAACCAGAAAGATCAAGATCAATCTGTTGACCGGTTTGATCATTAAAAATCAGAATATTTTCCGTTGTTTTAGGAAGATCTTTTAGTTTTTTTGCAAGTTCAACAAGGGAGTCGCTTGCAATAAGTGTGCTTCCAGTAAAAGCAGTATAGGTGATTGTTGTATTCATTTTTGCCACATATTTTATCAGGGTAAAATAATATTATCAGGGTAAAACTAATTTGGCAAACATTAAAAATTATAACCAAAGAATTATCTGATTTTTATGAGTGGCATCTTTGAAGTTAAGGCTATAAAAATAGTTAAGGTAAGAGGCTATTTAAAATTTTGTTCTGCTTTAATATCGCTTTTATGAGAGAATGTGCCTTTAGTTGTAGGTATAAGGACTCCTATGTTTGAGCAATCTCCTGAATCTTTAAGCGATATCGAAATTTTAGACATTTTACAGTCGATGAAAAAAGATAAGCTGGATACGGAAGCAAATGAGATTATCCGTAGCGGGGGAAAAGCGGGACGTCAGGAAGCGCATAAACAGGCTTTGGTGGCACTAAATACAAATTTTGAAGAGAAGTTTGTAGAGGCAGTGACTCTTGCACTAGGTTTAAATGCAGCTCAAGCTAAAAAAATTCGCTATAAAAAAGATCGAATTCGTATTTTAAAAGCGCGCGGTATTGATTATTTAGCTATTGATGGGGCAGAAACAGCGCAAGTTTTGGCACAAATTTCACAAGCAATTGTTCGTGAAGATGCAATAGTTACCCATGACTTACATGATATCTTCCCATTTTGGAAAGAAGGTTGGCCAATGGTGCAATTTGATAATGCCTATAAAATTTTAGAAGAAGATATTACCTTGCACTTTCATGCGTTCTTAGATGCCATGATTGAGTACGTAAATAAATAAAAAATAAAAGCCCCAATTGGGGCTTTTATTTTTTTATAACAGAGTAGAGTTAGATCGCACTAAAAAGTGGGAAAACACCAATCACCAAAGCTGTACCCATTAACACCATACACGTAATAAATGCCCACTTAAAAGTGAACTTTTGGTGGTCTGCAAAATCGACTTTAGCAAGACCACATAACAAGTAAGTTGATGGAACAAGTGGTGATAATAAGTGTACAGGTTGGCCTACAATTGATGCACGAGCAATCGCTTCTGGACTAATACCATAATGTGAAGCAGCTTCAGCAAGAATAGGTAATACACCATAGAAGAATGCATCATTTGACATAAAGAACGTCAAAGGCATGCTTACCAACGCTGTAATTGGTGCCAGATATGGACCCATACTTGCAGGAATCATTGCGACAAACTCTTTAGACATCGCTTCAACCATGCCTGTGCCAGATAAAATACCTGTAAAAATACCAGCCGCAAAAATTAAGCCTACAACAGCCAAGATACTATCTGCATGCATAGCGATACGTTTCTTCTGCATATCAACATCTGGATAGTTGATAAGCATCGCAATACAGAACGCCAGCATGAATAACACTGACATTGGTAAAATACCTTTGATCAACGCAATCATAAGAATAATGGTGAGTACCATATTTACTTTACGCAAATGTGGGCGAGTCGCTTCTGGATCTTTTGAAACAGTAATATTGTCACCATGATGGCTTTCAAGCTCAATCACGCCTAAACGTTTTTGCTCATAGCGACCATATAAATATGCCAAGAAGAATAACCAGCCAATACTAATAATCATTGGAAGAATCATTGGTACAAAAATATGGCTTGGGTCGACTTGAAGTGCACTCGCTGCGCGGGCAGTAGGTCCACCCCATGGCGTAAGGTTCATTACACCACTACATAACAACATAAGTGCTGTCATGATCAGTGTATTCATACCAAGTCGCTGATAGAGAGGAAGCATCGCTGCGACACAAATCATATATGTCGTTGAGCCATCACCATCAAGAGAAACTAACGTCGTTAAAAAAACGGTCCCTAATGTAATTTTTAGAGGATCGCCTTTAACCTTTTTCAAAATCCATTTAACCGGGGGATCGAAAAGACCTGCATCGATCATTAAGGCAAAATATAAAATTGCAAATAATAGCATTACACCAGTAGGTGCAAGTTTTTTGATGCCTTCTAGCATCATCTCGCTGAGACCTTTAAGCTCAATATGACTTAAGCTTTCAAAGTAGTGACCTAGGCCCCAAGCAATAAGAGAAAAAATAAATGGGATAAGAATTAAAGCAATAATAGGGCTTAAACGTTTGGACATGATTAAGTACATGAAGCACAAAATCATGCCAACACCAAGTAATGTCAGCATACAATCAATCCTTTGCCTTTAGTTTTACTGAACAAGTTTATTCCAAACTTTGACTTTTATTATTCTTATGAATTTTTATTAAAAAAACAAATAATATATTTAGTTTATTTGGTTAATATATAATCAATTAAAAAGGTATATTCTCAGGAAATACTGAACATATATATTAATGGCTTAGTTTGTTTATTATATATAGTAGGTTTTATATTTATATAAAGGTTTTATCATATTTAAAATTATCATATATTTTGAAGAATTATACTTGCTTTGAGCGTTGAGATGAGAAGAAGATCCATTTACAAGGCTTGTAATGTCTACGTTACATAAGGTTGATGGGGTTGTAAATGCTTTATTCACAAATTCTCATTTCAATTGAACTTAATTTTTTTATTTTAATTAAGAGGTTAATGTTTATATTTATAAATATGATTAGCATAATTAATTAAACTTTTAATAATGAAGAATATTGAATGAAATCGTGAATTTAACAATTATTTATTCATATTAAAAAAATATCCTGCATTTGGCAGGATATTTTGCACCAAAATAAATCAATTTTCGTCAGGCGGTGAATGTAATTCAGATTTTTCTAATACGCGAGTAACTAATAGTTGATCGATTTTAAAATGATCCACATCGACAACTTCAAATTTATAACCACCAAATTCGACAAAATCGGCTGGACGAGGAATTTTGCGTAAACGATACATCATAAAACCTGCTAGCGTTTCATAATTCTCTTCATCGGGCATTTCGTCAATTTCAAGAGCATGTCTTAGGTCATCAATTGGTGTACTGCCATCAATTAACCAAGAGTTATTGTCACGTTTAATGATTTGCTGTTCTTCTTCAATTGGGGTGACCCAGTCACCCATTACGGTAATCATGATATCGCTTAAGGTGATAACTCCAACTACAAGCGCATATTCATTAATTACAACAGCGAACTTTTCTTTTGTTGATCGGAAGCGATCAAGTAATTCAGAAAGCGTTAATGTGTCAGGAATAATGAGAACATTACGAATAGTAGATTCATTTAATTGAGTGGGTGATTGGTTGTTTAAAATACGAACAAGAAAATCTTTGGCATCCACATAACCAATAACCTGATCAATATTTTCATTACATACTAAAAATTTAGAATAAGGATATTCTGCTAATTTTTGTCGAATACTGTCTTCATGTTCGTTTAAAGTGAAATAAACAACATTTTCACGCGTTGTCATACTCGATGGTACGTTGCGTTCTTCTAGTTCAAAAACATTTTCAATAAAATGATGTTCTTGTTTTTGAAGTACACCTGCTTGAGCACCTGCATCCATAACAGCTGAGATATCATCAAAAGTAATATTGTCTTCGCGAGTTGTGTTTACTTTAAATAAGCGGAATAACAGGTTCGCGATGGCATTAATTCCCCAAGCCAAAGGTTTACAAACTTTAATAAAAACCTGAATTGGATTGATAACACTAATTGCAATTTTTTCTGGGGCAATCATAGCCAAACGTTTTGGCATAAGATCGGCAAATAAAATAAATAGCGATGTTACTAAAGTAAAGGATAGAGCAAAACCAATTGTTTGCGACCAGGGGCCTACATAGAAGCGGTCAACTAAAGTCACAAAAAATGGACGGAAAGCAGCTTCGCCTAAAATACCGCCTAAAATTGCAACAGCATTTAGTCCAATTTGGGATGCTGCAAAAAAGTCTGCAGATTGTTCTTGTAAATCAAGTACCTGTTGAGCACGTTCCTCACCAGCTTCAGCTAAAATTTTTAACTTCACTTTTCTGGCACCAGCCAGTGCAATTTCAGTTAAAGATAAAAAGCCTGCTGCGATGATGAGCAGTACGATGATAATGATATTTTGAAAGAGACTCACAAATCACCCGAGGTTCATCATTATTATGACTATGTTTTAACACAAAAAAGCGCTGAGGTAATCAGATTGATTGCTCAGCGCTTAAAGATAATGTTTGAAAGAGACAATTAAATTAAAATTTATTTAATAGTGAGAAAATTGTGAATTGTTGGTAAGAAATTCACGATTTTCTTCTTCGATCATTTGGCGAGCAACGAATAGAATAAGTTGGCGTAACCAGCGATGAGCAGGGTGATGGTGTAATAGTGGGCACCAAGCCATTTTAAGTTCAAATTCTGGAATATAAAAAGGAGGATCCTTTATAACCAGTTTTGGATTTTGAGTTTGTAGGCGCGCCATTCGAGTTGGAAGCGTTGCAATGAGGTCAACATTTTGAGCAAGCAAAGCTGGCATTTGGTAGTGGCGAGTAAATACTGAAATTTTACGGCGTTGACCAATACGTTCTAATGCTTGATCAATCCAGCCTAAACCACCTTGTTTATCTGGGTTTACGCCAAAACCAACACCCATACCTGTTTTAGATACCCAAATATGCTGTGCATCTAGGTAACTTTTAAGATTTAAATGAGTAACAGCAGGGTGTTTGTCATTCAAAATACAGCTGAAACTATCACGCCAAACTAACACTTGGTGGAAACTTTGCGGTATTTCATTAAATCTATTAATTGCCAGATCAACTTTACCTTGTTCCATGTCTCTATATGACACATCACTTGGGGTAAGAAAGTCGAGCACTACATTTGGAGCTTCAGAACGTAAAGCTTTTACAAGACGAGGAACCAGAGTTGCTTCTGCATAATCAGAAGTCATAATGCGAAAAACGCGATTGCTGGTATAAGGGCGGAATTCGGTACGCGGTTCCAAAATCATGGAAAGATCAGAAAGGGCATCGCGAATACGTGGTTGTAATTCGAGTGCGCGTTCTGTCGGTGTCATTCCTTCCGATGAACGGATTAGAAGAGGGTCGTTAAATAAATTACGCAAGCGACGTAAAATATTACTCATGGCTGGTTGAGTAACGCCAAGCTGTTCTGCTGCGCGTGTAACATTTTTTTCACGAAGAAGAACATCAAGATATATTAATAGATTAAGATCTACCCGTTCCAGATTCATAAAAAAAATACCGAAAATAAAACCCTAAAATTGTTTCAAATTATGCCATATTTAAAGAACATTGTGTGAAAAAATGATGAGAAAAACGACATTTTTTGTTGAAATTAAGTATGCTTGAAAAGGACCTCAAATGCTCGATTTTATTATCTTTGATCTGTTTTTGACTTTATCTTTATAGACGTAAAATTTTTCTTTTATATTTAACCATGTTCTATCATTAAAATTGACTTTTTACATTGGCAAAAGTCGCCTAATTTACAATTGACTTTTGACACTAAAAATGAATGGAAAAATCTCAAAAATTGTATAAAAATAAAACTTGGAGAGTTTTTTGATCAAAATACTATACTCCTTTAGGATTATTTTGTTTTTATAAACAAAGTGTTATGTTTTTTAGTTTTACTTATAATATCGATTTATTGGTATATTTTTTAAATAAATACTGAAGATTAACGAAGGATATTGGATTAATTGATTGGCTAAGTCTAAGCTGTGTTCATGAGGAAGCAGCTGGTGTCATAAGAAATTTAAGTAACGTGACTCTAGGCTTCAATCGATGAAATCCTAAAATGAATACAGGACAATATCATGACTACATATCAAACAGCGATTGATGCAGTACGTCAATTAAAAGCAAAATTTGGCAACACTTGGGCAGACATTAGCCCAGAAGATGCTGCTCGTATGCAACTTCAAAACCGTTTCAAAACTGGTTTAGATATTGCTAAGTATACAGCTGCGATTATGCGTCGTGATATGGCTGAATACGATGCTGACTCAAGCAAATACACTCAATCATTAGGTTGCTGGCATGGTTTCATCGCACAACAAAAAATGATTGCGAACAAAAAATACTTCGGTACTACAAGCAAACGTTATATCTACCTTTCTGGTTGGATGGTTGCTGCTCTTCGTTCAGAGTTCGGTCCACTTCCTGACCAATCTATGCACGAAAAAACTTCTGTTCCTGCCTTGATCGAAGAAATCTACACTTTCTTACGTCAAGCTGATGCAAAAGAATTAAACGATTTATTCCGTGCCCTTAAAAAAGCACAAGAAGCTGGTGATACTGCTAAAGCAGCCGAAATCACAGCTCAAATCGACAACTTTGAAACTCACGTTGTGCCAATTATTGCTGACATCGATGCTGGTTTCGGTAACGAAGAAGCAACTTACTTACTTGCTAAGAAAATGATCGAAGCTGGTGCTTGTGCGCTTCAAATCGAAAACCAAGTATCTGATGCTAAACAATGTGGTCACCAAGCTGGTAAAGTAACTGTTCCACACGAAGACTTTATTGCTAAGATCCATGCATTACGTTATGCATTCTTAGAAATGGGTCTTGAAGAAGGTATCATCGTTGCACGTACTGACTCTGAAGGCGCTGACTTGACTCAAAAAATCCCAGTGGTTAAAGAGCCAGGTGACATCGCTTCTCAATACATCAGCTACTTAGATACTCAAGAAATTGACATTGCTGATGCGCAAGAAGATGAAATCTTAATCAAGCGTGATGGTAAGTTACACCGTCCAAAACGTTTACCTTCAGGTTTATATCAGTTCCGTGCTGACACTCAAATTGACCGTGTTGTACTTGACTGTGTATCTAGCCTTCAAAATGGTGCTGACCTTCTTTGGATCGAAACTGCGACTCCAAACGTAGAAGAAATCGCACACATGGTTAACCGTGTTAAAGAAGTTGTTCCAAATGCTAAGCTTGTTTATAACAACAGCCCATCATTTAACTGGACTTTAAACTTCCGTCAACAAGCTTACGACCGTTGGGTTGCTGAAGGTAAAGATGTTTCTGCATATGACCGCGCTAAATTAATGAGTGCTGAATATGACAATACTGAATTAGCTGCTGATGCTGATGACAAGATCCGTACATTCCAAGCAGATGCTTCTCGTGAAGCAGGTGTGTTCCATCACTTGATCACACTTCCGACTTACCACACTGCTGCGCTTTCTACTCATGAGCTTGCACAAGGTTACTTCGGTTCTGAAGGTATGTTGGCTTATGTTGCTGGCGTACAACGTAAAGAAATCCGTGGTGGTATCGCTTGTGTGAAACACCAAGCAATGGCGGGTTCTGACATCGGTGATGATCACAAAGAAATCTTCTCTGGTGATAACGCTCTTAAAGCACATGATGATGCTAAAAACACAATGAACCAATTCGCAGCTAACTAAGAATTGATTCCATAAAAAACCCGCTCAAATGAGCGGGTTTTTTATATTGAAAATTTATTAATCTTCTTTTTTCAACACATAGTGCTCTGCCAAAGAACCTTCAATTTTTTTACCTTCCATATCTAAAGCAGTTGCAGTATTTTCGCCAATAAAGAATTTACGATTTTCAGCTTTATTATCTAAGGTAATGATAGACGTGTTGTCTTTATCGAAAGCAAACTTACCATGTGTTTCAAATGGTTTTGTATCACCTTTACCTAAGTAAGTTTCAGTCAATTCATAAGTTTTATCATCTTTTAATTTTAGTTCTGTTTTGATGCCTTCACAGTCTGCACATGGAAGGGTACCTGTATATTTACCATTCCAATCTAAAGAATTTTCTGCTGTGTGCTCAGTATCTACAGCAACAGCACTACTTGCTTCACTAGTTTGTACAGGGCTTGAAGCATCAGAAGTTGTCTCTGTTTTATTTTCATGTTTGTTACATGCGACAAGAAGAGTACTCATAAGGGCAATTGCTAATAATGATTTTTTCATGATGAAGAAAACCTCAAAAATAAAAATAAAAAGTCTTTAAAGCCTAGAAAAAGATCATAAAAAATAAAAGCGTTTGTATGTAGTCAAAATTTAACAAAAGGTAAAGTGTATATTTTTTTGTTCATTTAAACGATTTTTATTGAAATTTATAACGAGTAAAAAAGTATCCACTAACTGAGTTAATGGATACATCTAAAAAATTATGGATGAGCAGAAACTCCACCTAGAGAATCACACGCTGATTTATAGAGTTCATATTGTTTTTTTACTACTTCGTCTAAAGGCATTGCAAATAATTCCTCACCATCTTTATAGCTTTCTACATAAGAGGTCGCTTTTTCTTTACTTACTGCTAAAGTTTGTTGGTAATAAGAATTAATGGAGCTATTTGAAATCTCCCTGGTTTCTACGTTTTTACATTGGAAATTATTTAGAAGTTTTTCTGCGCGTTTGACCTCACTAGATTGGCCAAAAATACACCCAGTTAAAAATACAAAAGGTACTAACACGAAAAAGATTTTCATGGAAAAAAATTTATAATAGCGAGGATGGGCGCTATTGTATAAATAATTCCATGCTTTACTGTGGTTTTATGTTAGACATTGATGATTTTTTAACTCATTAAAATAAAAAAATTGTTTCCAAGTTTGTAATGACCTCTTTTTGTATATGGTGCATATTTTGCTTATTAAATAAAGCCATTAATAAAAATGAGCCAAAATGAATCGGATTCAACAATTTTCTCATACTTCTTTAGCACCATTTTGGTATGCGCAATTAGAACTAGGTTTTTGTTTTAAAGAAAGTCGCACCATAATGAATCATAGAAAACATTATGGCCCTGTTCGGGTGCAAAAAATGCTCTGGCCTGAAAAAACTGGAGTTTGCCACGCTATTATTGTTCATCCACCAGCCGGCATTGCAGGAGGCGACCATCTTACTTTTCAAATTGAAACAGCTGAACAGGCGCATGCCGTTATTACCACGCCTGGGGCTGGAAAATGGTATAGAACAAATGGTAAACAGGCTTTTCAACATATTTATTTGACTGTAAAAAAAGACTCTATTCTAGAGTGGATGCCTCAAGAAACGATGTTGTTTGATGGTGCTGTAGCGCATTCGGAAATACACATTCACCTTGAACAAACAGCAAGTTTCATTGGTTGGGATATGCTGGTATTGGGACGGCAAGCTCGAGCTGAAAATTTTGTTCAGGGTAGTTATCACAACCAATTTAAGTTATGGCGTGAGAATAAATTATTGGTTGCCGATACATTATATTTTGGGGGAGGAGATCGCTGGTTAAGCTCATGTTTAGGAATGAATAATCAGGCTGTAATGGCAAGTTTATGGGCTGTACCGCCTGAAAAATTTCGCTCTCCATTTTATTTAGAACAACATGTTGAACTTGTCCGTGAGTTAATCATGCGTATGGATGCCCCGGTTACTTTGACTTTATTGGAAGATGTGCTCTGTGCACGTTTTTTAGGGAATGATGTACGGCATTGTCATGATGCATTTGCGGCTATACGCGCAAGATTAAGACGTTATTGGTTTGATTTAGATGAAGAATTTCCAAGAATTTGGAAAACCTAACTTACGTTAAATTGCGTATTTTAAAAACGATTAGAACAAGTATGCTGCTTTTGAGCACGCATTTTGCTTAAAGAAAACTAGATGCCATTAGGAAAGAGATATGGAACTCAATCCAACAGAGAAAGATAAGTTACTCATTTTTACCGCAGGCTTGGTGGCTGAGCGTCGTAAAGCACGAGGTTTAAAGCTGAATTATCCAGAAGCAGTTGCCTTTATTTCAGCAGCCTTACTCGAAGGTGCACGAGATGGAATGACAGTGAGTGAACTCATGCACTTTGGAACGACTTTGTTAAAGCGTGAAGATGTTATGGATGGTGTAGCGGAAATGATTGCTGAGGTTCAGGTCGAAGCAACTTTTCCGGATGGTTCGAAGTTAGTCACTGTTCATCAACCAATCGTATAAAAGGAGCAGTTATGATCCCCGGCGAAATCATTACTCCAGAGACTGACATTGAGCTAAATGTTGGGCGTAAAACTTTAAAAGTTATGGTGGCTAATGTTGGTGATCGACCTATTCAGGTAGCTTCGCATTTTCATTTTTATGAAGCCAATGATGCACTACAGTTCGACCGTGAAGCTGCAAAGGGTTTTCGCTTAAATATTGCAGCGGGTACCGCAATACGTTTTGAACCGGGGCAAAGCAGAGAAGTGGAACTTGTCGCTTTAGCTGGTAAGCGAGAAGTATATGGTTTTGCAGGCCGAGTCATGGGTAAGTTGGATTAAACATAACAACCATAATGAAAGATATGAGTAAAAAATTATGAAAATGTCACGTCGTGCATATGCTGAGATGTTTGGTCCAACGGTCGGAGATCGTATTCGTTTAGCTGATACAGAGCTCTTTATTGAAGTTGAGCAAGATTTAACGACTTATGGTGAAGAAGTTAAGTTTGGCGGTGGCAAAGTTATTCGTGATGGAATGGGGCAATCTCAACTTTTAGCTGATGAAGTTGCCGACACTGTCATTACCAATGCTTTAATTGTAGATTGGTGGGGAATTGTAAAAGCTGATGTTGGCTTAAAAAATGGCCGAATCTGGAAAATTGGAAAAGCTGGCAACCCCGATATTCAACCTGACATTACCATTCCTCTAGGTGCAGCAACAGAAGTGATTGCGGGTGAGGGGCAAATTTTAACAGCAGGTGGTATTGATACCCACATTCACTGGATTTGTCCTCAGCAAGTTGAAACCGCGCTTATGTCTGGTACAACAACAATGGTGGGCGGCGGTACAGGACCAGCAGCTGGAACCTCGGCAACGACAGTAACTCCAGGGCCTTGGCATATTGCGACCATGTTGCAGGCGATTGATGATTTGCCTATGAATATTGGTCTGTTAGGTAAAGGTAACCTGAGTTTGCCAGACCCCATTCGTGAGCAAATTAAGGCTGGAGTAATTGGGCTAAAACTACATGAAGACTGGGGTTCAACACCAGCAGCGATTGATAACTGTTTGAGTGTGGCTGATGAGTTTGATGTTCAGGTCGCTATTCATACGGATACACTAAATGAGGGTGGCTTTTTAGAAGAAACACTGGCCGCATTTAAAGACCGTACCATTCATACGTACCATACAGAAGGTGCGGGTGGTGGACATGCTCCAGACATTTTAAAAGCAATTGGACAAAGTAACGTGTTGCCATCTTCAACGAATCCAACGCGACCTTATACCATTAATACTATTGATGAGCATTTAGATATGCTCATGGTATGTCACCATTTAGACCCTGCAATTGCTGAAGATATTGCTTTTGCAGAAAGTCGTATTCGCCGTGAAACCATTGCTGCCGAAGATATTCTGCAAGACCTAGGTGCAATTGCCATGATGTCTTCTGACTCTCAGGCGATGGGGCGCGTGGGTGAGGTGATTTTACGAACTTGGCAAACTGCACACAAAATGAAAATTCAACGTGGCCCTCTAGAGGGTGACAACGAGTTTCATGATAACAATCGCGTTAAACGTTACATTGCTAAATATACAATTAACCCAGCCATTACCCATGGTTTAAGTCATGAAATCGGTTCGATTGAGGTGGGAAAACTTGCTGATCTGGTGTTATGGAAGCCAGCCTTTTTTGGTGTAAAACCTTCCATGATTATTAAAGGCGGCATGATCGCGGCGGCGCCGATGGGTGACATTAATGCCTCCATTCCGACACCTCAACCAGTTCATTATCGTCCAATGTTTGGCGCATATCCGCGTGGTGTGCATAACACTTGTATTACCTTTTTATCTCAAGCAGCCATTGATGAAAAAGTTGCTGAAAAGTTAGAACTTAAAAAGCTAATTAGCCCCTGTAAAAATACGCGTGAAATTACTAAAGCAGATATGAAACATAATACATATTGTCCAGTTATGCATGTGCATCCAGAAACTTATGAAGTAAGAGCAGATGGTGAACTATTAACTTGTGAACCTGCTGACGTATTACCAATGGCTCAGCGTTATTTCTTGTTTTGATAAGTTTTATTGAGATGATTTTGTTTTATGAATTTATATATATGAACTGAATAAAGGAGAGATAAATTAAATGAAAATCTATACCCAACGTCTTGAAGATATTTCTCCTGATCAGGCATTTGAAACGGTTGAACTAACTTTTGATACCCGTCAAAAATCACGTTTTCGAGCGGCCTTGGCAAGTGGCGTAGATATTGGAGCTGATTTGCCGCGTACTGGAATTTTGCGTAGTGGTTCGTATATTGCAACCAAAGAGGGTGATGTATTACGTATTGACGCGAAACCTGAACGTTTAATGCAAGTTAGTGCTAAAACCGATTTTGATTTACTTAAAGCTGCCTATCACTTAGGTAATAGACATGTACCATTAATGCTCACACCTACAGCTTTGTATTTTGAGCCTGATCATGTGCTTGCAGAAATGGTAGAAGGATTGGGGCTCACAGTGACAGAAACGGATCATCCTTTTGAACCTGAAAGCGGTGCCTATGCTCAGCATAGTCATGACCATCGCTTAAGCCCAATTAAAGCTTTACACCATGTCCATTCATAATGCTGCGCAATTACTGCAATTGCTGACACTGTCTTCAACGGCACTGCCAGTTGGAGCGTATTGTTATTCACAAGGCGTGGAAACAGCCATCGATATTGGCTTAATACACGATGAAAGCTCAGCAATTGCTTACTTTGAAGAAGTTCTTGAAATGCTATTAGTGAGGTTTGAGCTACCAGTACTCAAACGTCTTATGCAACATTATGATGAACCAGATGAATTCCTGATTTGGGCAAATTTATATAAGGCGAGTCGAGAAAGTAAAGAGCTTTTGGCTGAATCGCAGCAGTTGGCATTTTCTTTAAATGCATGGATTAAAGATGTTTTAAAAAAAACGGTTGAGGTTAAAAAGCAGTTTGGTTTTGTGCCTGTCTATGCGCAGCTTTGTGGGCGTTTAGAGCTTAAAGAAGAGGATGTGCTTACCGCTTATACTTTTACTGTTTTAGAAAATCAGGTTTTGGCAGCAGTAAAAACGGTTCCATTGGGACAAATGGCTGGGCAAAGAATTTTATGGCACTTGCATGGTTTAGTACCAGAGGCAGTACAGAAAGCTTTGAAACTTAATGATGAACAATTAAGCAGTGCTTTACCTCGTTATGCCATGCTGAGCATGAAACACGAAACACAATATTCACGGTTATTCAGATCTTAAGTTTAGGAAAAAAGGATAAAAATCATGACAGAACGTAGTCCGTTAAGAGTTGGAATTGGTGGACCAGTAGGTTCGGGTAAAACAGCACTTACGCTTAACTTATGCCGTGCCTTGCGTGATAAATACAATATGGCTGTAGTGACAAACGATATTTATACCAAAGAAGACTCAAACTTTTTAACCCGTAATGAAGCGATGTCGCCAGATCGTATTGTGGGTGTGGAAACAGGTGGTTGCCCACACACAGCAATTCGTGAAGATGCCTCAATTAACTTGGCTGCGATTGATGATCTATGCGAAAAATTTGATGGCTTAGAGCTTATTATTATTGAAAGTGGTGGTGATAATTTAGCCGCGACATTTAGCCCAGAACTCTCTGATTTAACTTTGTATGTTATTGATGTCGCTGGTGGAGAAAAAATCCCTCGTAAAGGCGGGCCAGGTATTACCAAGTCAGATTTACTGATTATTAATAAAACTGACCTTGCACCAATGGTCGGTGCAAACCTTGATGTCATGGACCAAGATGCGAAACGCATGCGCGGTGAAAAGCCATTTTTATTTTCAAACATGAAAACACAAGATGGTCTTGAACAAATTATTCAATTTATTGAGAAACAAGGGCTGTTTAAGGCTTAAGGAGTAACTATGAACTTCATTAAGAAATGGGGCATTGGGCTCCTTAGCATGTTACCGGCATTAGCCATGGCACATCCGGGACATGATCATGCACATTCAGGGTTTATGGCAGGTTTTATTCACCCTTTTACTGGGCTTGATCATTTAGTCATGGCTTTGGGTTTTGGTATCTTGTTATGGTCAGCAGCTAAACAGTGGAAAATTGCTGGTGTCATTACACTAAGCATTACTTTGATTGTAGGCTTTTTAATAGGTGCTGAAGGTTTGGTGCCAGCTAGTATCGCTGAATACGGCATTATCGCTTCTTTGATTGTTACAGCGATTGCATTATGGACAAAATCAAATCGGATTTTGCCTATTGCTGCTGCATTACTCGCAAGCTTTCATGGTATAGCGCATGGTGTTGAACTCGCACATGCGGGACATATTGTTGCATTAGTAGCTGGTATGGTTACTGGTATGGCACTTATCTATTGCTGTGGCTTAGCATTAGGTGCATTGTTTACGCGATATGTACCTTATGGCAAAAAAATTATGGGTACTTGCGCAGCAATTGTTGCAGTTATTGGTTTAAGTTAATTAAACCCTTGCAAAAAAAGGTAGCTTTAAGCTACCTTTTGGGATTTGCAAAATAAAATGTGTGTGCATAAAAATATTTATCCTGTTTTTACAGCGCTGATTATCTTTTACAGTGGATATGTTCAAGCCTATGATTTTTTTCAATCAGAAAGTGATTCTACTTTACTAGATACAGAGCAGTTATTAGATCAATCAGATTTAAACTTGGAACAAAGGCGATTAGCCATTGAGCATGATGATGAAGTTAATAACTATAATGTGCTCAAAAACGAGTTTTATTCAAATGAGCGTTGGGTAATTTATAATTACACGGCCTATGATACTGGGCAACTTCAGAACAAAAACAGCAATGGTTTAACGAATCATATTAATATTCAAGATTTATCTATTTCAGTTGGATATGGAGTTAATTATAGTGTTAATCCAAGACTGAAAATTGGTTATGAATATATTTCGAGTTTTCCTTATGATCGAGGTCAACTCATACGATTTTTTACGATCTATTTATTCTGAAATAAAAAAAATAAAATAATCTAATTCAAATAAATAGATCAGGTAAATTAATTCTTTATAAAATCCTACATGTTTAAATTTTCTGATAAAGGCCTGCGTGGACAGTACCTGCTTTAGTGGTTTTCACTTGTTGCCATGATGCAGGAAGATGAAGCTGGGATAAATCTCGGTCAGCTTCAACATAAATGTATCCATTATTTTTGATATGTGAATCTGCCAATTGAGCAAGCTCTTGCCATAGATTGAGACTATAAGGCGGATCTAAAAAAACGACATCAAATTGTTCTTTTAAGCGCGGTAATGCTTGCTGAGCAGTTGCGTTGAATAAATGACAATTCTGCGCTTTTAAAAGCTGGATATTCTCTTTTAAAAATCGTGCTTGGGTCTTATCAGGTTCAATCATATAAACAGATGCGGCACCGCGCGAAAGTGCTTCAAAGCCTAATGCACCAGAACCTGTACAGATGTCGAGAACCTGAGCATTTTGAATGTCCCACATGAGCCAATTAAATAACGTTTCACGAACACGATCTGGGGTGGGTCTTAAACCTTCAATACTTGCGAATGGTAAAACTCGTCTTTTCCATTCGCCCCCAATAATGCGTAATTGATTTTTCATTATTCATCGATCTCATTTGTAGCAGGGCGAGCAGGAGTAGCTTGTGGAGCAGATGCTGCTGCGGTAGTTGTAGCAGGTGCTGGCGTAGAGCTAGCAGTTTCGCCGCCACTTGGAAGCTCACCCGGTTTAATTCCTGCTGTCATAAGGCCACCATTAACTTGATGGTTGGCTGGACGAATCGGATTTTTATTGCGGGTTAATAACCAGTAATCAAATATCGGTTTAGCAAGTTGAGCTGCTGAACCACCATGACGACCATTTTCCCAAATGACCGCAATAGCAATTTCAGGTTTGTCAGCAGGTGCAAACCCAACGAATAAACCATGGTCAAGTTGGCGTTCACTAAGCGCAGCTTCGTTATAACGTTTACCCTGTGCAATACTTTTAACCTGTGCTGTACCTGTTTTTCCGGCAATTTGATATAGCGATGTACGGATACCACGTCCAGTACCTGATTGAATTACATCAATCATGGCTTCTCGCATTTTTACCCAGTCTTCGTCTGTACCGTTAAAATTAATTTTTCCATCAGGTGCATTACGGACTGAAAAAGGTTTTGCACCATGCGATGACCGTAAAACATGAGGAGTAACGTGAGAACCATGATTTGCCGTGATTGCAGTTGCCATTGCGAGTTGTAATGGGGTTGCAGTAAATGCACCTTGACCAATACTGACGGAAATTGTTTCACCTTTCATCCATTTGGTTTTGCGTGTACGCATTTTCCATTCTGGACTTGGGTATAAACCTTCACTTTCACTTGGTAAGTCGACACCTGTTTTTTGACCAAAGCCAAATTGGCGCATCCATTGGTTCATCTGGTCGATGCCCATTTGATTTGCCAAAATATAAAAATAGGTATCGCAAGACATGATAATGGCTTTGTGCATGTTCACGATGCCATGACCAGTTTTTTTCCAGTCACGGAATTTGTGAGAGTCACCAGGTAAATGGAAATAACCTGGGTCAGAAATAGCAGTAGACCAGTCGACAATACCATAATGTAAACCGCCCATTGCTTCCATTGGTTTAATAGTCGAACCAGGAGGGTATGCCCCTTGAACAGCACGGTTATAAAGAGGTTGGTCGATGTTGTCACGTAGAGAGCTATAATCTTTATGATTAATACCCGTCACAAATAGGTTTGGGTTAAAGCTTGGGCTTGAAACTAACGCAAGAATTTCACCAGTACGTGGGTCTATCGCAACAATTGCACCACGACGACCAGCAAGTTGCTGTGATGCTACGACTTGTAAACCATAATCTAATGATAAATAGAGGTCATTACCACGAGTTGGATCTTTACGTCCTAAATGACGCAATACATTACTATGAGCATCGGCTTCTACAGATTCATAACCTGGCGTCCCATGAAGTAAATCTTCATAGCTTTTCTCTACGCCAATTTTACCAATCAGGTTTGTTCCAGCATATAAGTCTTTATCAATACTTTTTAATTCTTTATCGTTAATGCGGCCAACATATCCGATCACATGAGCAAACAATTCACCATGTGGATAATAGCGCGTCATTTGGGTTTCAATTCTGACCCCAGGGAATTTGTATTTAACTTCACTAAACTTGGCAATATTTGTCTCGGTCAAGTTTAGCTTAATTGCAACGCGTTCAGTTTTTCTTGCCGTTTTAATACGACTTTTAAAGCGGTCTATATCTTCTTGAGTAAGTTCTAAAATGGGTTGTAGTTGTTCAATAACGGCATCAGGATTTTCAACATCTGCTTTACTTAATGTTGCTGTAAAAACCGGATAGTTGTCGGCTAGTAAAACCCCATTGCGATCATAAATATAACCACGAGCAGGTGGGAGTGGTTGTAAACGAATGCGGTTTTTATCCGATGCAGTCGAGAACTCATCGTAATGAAAAATTTGCAGATAAGCGTATCGGCTGGCTAGTACCAATAGACAGATAATCACAAGACCTACGGCAAAAAATATACGACCTCGATAAATGCGCTTTTCTTGCTGGATATCTTTTAAAGGAAAGTGCTGTTTCATACGGATCGACTTAATGACATAGGGTGAGAAAAATAGCTGCTTATTCTAACGCAAGCGCAGTTAAAATATCGCATAATTTTCAAAGTTTCAGTGAAGAGGAAAATTGGCTTTTTTGACTTTGTAGACAACAAAATTGTAGAGTCTTGTATATAAGAAGCAAAATAATTCTGTTAAAGTCTTTCATTCAATAGAATAGGGTTGTTCTCACTATACGATTAGGGAAAATGGAGAAAATAATGAGAAAAATTTATCCCTTACTTGCAGTTTTGACAGTAAGCAGTTGGGCAAATGCTCAAGATTATTCATTTCTTCCAGAAGCAAAATTAGCAGATCACAAAGCGTCTACTTGGAATGTAGGTGCAGGTTTTACTCAAAAATTGTTACATCTTAATGGTGAGTGGGTAAATCCTTATGGTATTGCCTATGCCAAGGTTGGTGCATTTTTAAATGGTGATAAAACTACTGGTGGACAGGTTGGATTTCGCTATCCTTACTATCTGACTGGAACAGATAAAAATGGCTACTATATTGGCTTTTATGCTGGACACCTTGATAGCAAGCCAGTGGATGGAGAGTATAAATCTCGTTTAGGTGCTGGTGTCGATTTGGCATATGTATTGTTGAATTCAGAAAGAATTAGTACTTTTAGTGTCGGTATTGGTGCAGCTGAAAAACTAACTGACCAGAACGGAGCAGTTGCTGCGAAGACCAAACCACAAATTCAATTTTCTTATTCTCTAAGTTTTGGTTTATAAAACAAAGCATTTTATCGTTAACTCGCCATAAGCAGAGCACAAATAAATACGAGAGTCTTACATGTTAGAGTACGTCAGCGAATTGTGGCAGACCTTTTTACACAGACCTGATTTTTGGGCCGTTTTAAGTATCATCCCAGTTACTGCCTTTGTCACATGGGCACATGTGTGGATGGCGTTAAAAATGGTATTTTACCCAATTAAATTTTGGGGTTTTCATTTAGGCCCTTTACCAGTCGGTTGGCAAGGAATTGTGCCGCGCAAAGCTGGACGTATTTCAGGAATTATCACCGATAATACTTTATCTAAATTAGGTTCTTTACGTGAGTTTTTAGAGGCCATGGACCCTGAAGACATGGCACGTATTATTGGTGAGCAAGTCGGATTTGAACTTGAGCATTTGATTGATGAGGTGATGATCGATCGTAATGCCGTACTTTGGGAAAATTTACCTTATTCAATTAAACGCCGTATTTATGCACAGGCACATAAACAATTACCCGGTGTATTAAGAGAATTAGTGACTGAGCTGACTATGAACGTCGAGTCACTGGTGAATATGCGTGAAATGGTCGTGAGCCAGATGGAAGGTGATCGCCGTTTAATGGTACGTATGTTTTTAAAAGTAGGCCAAAAAGAGATCAACTTTATTTGGCATATTAGTGCTTTAATCGGGATGTTCTTTGGTATTTTTCAAATGGTTGTCTGGTTCGTTGTACCTTGGCACTGGACTGTTCCGTTTTGGGCTTCAATTTGGGGTTTTTTAACCAACTGGATTGCAATCTGGATGGTATTTAATCCAATTGAACCAAATTATATTCGTTACCCACAGATTTTTAGATTAACAAAAGACCGTAAGTTCCCTTGGATTGTGCCAGTTCTTCGAATTGGGACGTATAATTTCCAAGGTGCTTTCATGAAGCGTCAAGAAGAAGTCTCTGATGTGTTCTCAAGTGTAGTTACAGAAGATCTGATCACGTTAAAATCGATTATGACTGAAATGATGTATGGGCCGCGTAAAGATAAGACGCGCCGTATTGTGAAACGTCATATTAACGAAATTATGGAAACACCACTTGTTCGTACATCTTTACAGCTTTCTTTAGGGCCAAGAGAGTACGCAAGATTAAAGACGGACTTGATTGATCGTTCAATTGAAATTACGATGGGACCCGTATGTGACCCTGCACTAAATGCAAGCCGGGCACAGAAGATTTTTCAAATGTTTAAAGAGCGTATTCGTGAACTAACACCAAAAGAGTTTCAGAATTTATTACGTCCTGCATTTCAAGAGGACGAGTGGATTCTTATTGTATTAGGTGGGGTAACCGGATTTATTGCTGGTACAATACATTTGTTTGTAGCTTTCTTATAATTCGACGTCGGGCAGGATCTATTGAAGATTAATGAGACTTTTTCTGCCAGACTTCATTCATTGTTTTAAATGAGGATGTTTTTTATGCGCATTATCTTACTCGGACCACCTGGGGCAGGCAAAGGTACTCAGGCTCAGTTGATCTGTAAGCGCTACAATGTCCCACAAATTTCAACCGGTGATATGCTCCGTGCTGCGATTCGTGAAGGTACTGAACTTGGTCTAAAAGCTAAAAGCGTAATGGAATCTGGCGGTTTAGTTTCAGATGAACTTATTATCGGTTTAGTAAAAGAACGTATTGCTCAACCTGACTGTGCGAATGGCTGCATTTTCGATGGTTTCCCACGTACTATTCCTCAAGCAGAAGCATTGGAAAAAGAAGGCATCAGCATTGATCACGTGATCGAAATTGATGTGCCTGACGAAGAAATCGTAAAACGTCTTTCTGGCCGCCGTCAGCACCCAGCTTCTGGTCGTGTTTACCACACTGTATACAATCCACCTAAAGTGGAAGGTAAAGATGACGAAACTGGTGAAGATCTTGTTCAACGTCCAGATGACCAAGAAGAAACAATCCGTAAGCGTCTAGCGTCTTATCATACTGAAACAGAGCAATTAGTTGGTTTCTACCAAGGCCGTGCTGCTTCTGGTGAAAATGCGCCAACTTATGACAAGCTTGATGGCTTACGTACAATTGAAGATGTACAAAAAGATTTGTTCAACATCTTAGACAAATAATTTAATATTATTTGTGATAAAGAGCCCTCTTTGTGAGGGCTCTTTTCTTTCATCAAGTGCGGGAGAACGATATGAAAATCATTTTGATTGTAGTGGTATTGCTGAGTCTGGCACTATTGTTATTTTTACTATATCAAAGTCAAAAAATGCTACGTCATGTGCAGAAACAACAGGCTTTGGAAAATAAAAAGAACGGACGAGAACGTCAACTACATCCCAAATTGCAGCAGATTAAAAAACCTCAGGATTAACTGAGGTTCTTTGTTGGAATTGCTTTTATAGCACCAAATTCAAAGCGGTCTGGCCAGTTACATACATCGGCAACTACACACTCTGAGCATTTCGGTTTACGGGCAATACAGCAGTAACGGCCATGTAATATCAACCAGTGATGTGCATCTATAATAAATTCTTTCGGAATCACCTTAACTAAACGGTGTTCAACCTCAAGTACATTTTTGCCTACTGCTAAGCCGGTACGGTTTCCCACACGAAAAATGTGCGTGTCGACAGCCATAGTTGGTTGTCCGAAAGCAGTATTTAAAACCACATTTGCTGTTTTACGTCCAACACCCGGTAAAGCTTCCAAATCTTTTCTATTGCTTGGAACCTCACCGTTAAATTGCGCCATTAAAATCTTACAGGTTTTAATGACATTTTCAGCTTTGGCGTTATAAAGGCCGATGGTCTTTATATATTCTTTTAAACCATCTACACCTAAGTTATAGATTTTTTCAGCAGTATTGGCGACAGGATAAAGCTTATCTGTTGCTTTGTTTACGCTAACATCGGTCGCTTGTGCCGATAACATGACGGCAATTAATAATTCGAATGGAGATGAATATTTTAATTCGGTTTCTGGAGAAGGTCTTTGTTCACGAAGGCGTTCAAAGAAAATTTGAATCTGCTTTTTCGTCATATTTTTGACAGCCATTCAGACCTCCTGTAATTGAGTGAGTTGCTGTTGTAGTTCATCAAGTTGAAGACGCTTTTTTGCATCTTCTCGAACACTGAGCTGCTTTTCCAATTTTTTAATTTGTGTGCGAATTTTAGCTAATTCAATAGTCGTTTTTGCGTCATTTACAATTACTTCTTTCTGCTTCTCAATGATTTGAATTGAAGGCAGATCATCAAGTGCTTGTGAGAACTGTGCAAAAAATTGTGTGTCAATTTCAGCGCGTACGACAGGCCCTTTGCGATGTATACGACGTTTCTCTTCGCGTTGAATATGCGCGTAGTAACGTTGTCTTAAATCATTTTGTTCTGCAATTCTTTGCTGTTCATTTGGTAAAGCTTGAGTGTCTTCGACCAGATCAATACAGTCAACTGGGCAGGGTGGAATACATAACTCACAACCTGTGCATAGATCAGTCAAAATGGTATGCATGAGCTTACCACTACCAATAATGGCATCTACAGGGCAGGCATTAATGCATTTTGTACATCCGATACATTCGTCTTCACGAATAATCGCTTTCATACGTTGTGGGCGTCCATCTGCTTGTACGGGCCAGACACTTGTTTCAGCAGGCAATGACGAGCGATTTAATAGTTTTGCGAGCGCATCGGCCACTGGCTGTCCACCAGGAACACATTTATTTGCATCTTCACCTTCAGCAATGGACTTTGCGTAAGGTAGACAACCATCACGGTGTCCACATAAACCACATTGTGTTTGTGGCAATAACGCATCGATCTCGCGTATGAGAGAAATAGATGGATTCATAGAGGAAAATAGCTTGTTTAAAACGATGCGATAATGAAGAAAAACCTAAGTAAGGTCAATGGATTTTAACGAATTTATAGGCTTTTTGATTGACCTAAAATGTAGCTAATATTGCACAATAATAGATCAAAAAAATTGAAATGATAAATGACTATTATTGATTTTTAGATAGTTTCTCTAAAATTAACTTTATGATAATTAATAAAAATAAAATAATTTAAAATAACTATTGTTAAAATTGATGGAAAGGGATTTAATATTTTGCTGCTAAATGATGCATTTTAAAATGTATTGCACCAATTTAATTCATTACTATGCTGAGGACCGTGCATTGAAATATAACAACCTGAATGAATTCCTGAATTACGTGCAAGTGCGTGATCCGCATCAACCTGAGTTTTTACAAGCTGTCGAAGAAGTCATGACAAGCTTGTGGCCATTTATTGAAAAAAATCCGGAATATGCAGAGCATGGATTGTTAGAACGTTTGGTTGAACCAGAGCGTGTAATTCAATTTCGTGTTTCATGGATGGATGATCAAGGCCAGACTCAAGTGAACCGTGCTTTTCGTGTTCAATATAATTCAGCAATTGGTCCATTTAAGGGTGGTATGCGTTTCCATCCGTCGGTCAACCTATCTATTTTGAAATTTTTAGGTTTTGAGCAAACTTTTAAAAACTCACTGACCACTTTACCAATGGGTGGTGGGAAAGGTGGTTCAGATTTTAACCCTAAAGGTAAATCTGATGCTGAAATTATGCGATTTTGTCAGGCACTCATGATTGAGCTTTACCGTCATTTAGGTCCAAATACCGATATCCCTGCTGGAGATATTGGTGTGGGTGCGCGTGAAGTAGGCTACATGGCTGGCATGATGAAAAAACTCAGCAATGACACTGCATGTGTATTTACTGGTAAAGGAATTTCATTTGGCGGCAGCTTAATGCGTCCGGAGGCTACAGGCTATGGTACGGTTTATTTTGCAGAAGAAATGCTAAAAACACGTGGGCTATCTTTTGCTGGTAAAACTGTTTCGGTCTCTGGTTCTGGTAACGTTGCTCAATATGCTGCGGAAAAGGCAATGTTCTTGGGCGCAAAAGTGGTCAGCTTATCGGACTCTAATGGTACTGTTTATCTAAAAAATGGTTTTACAGATGAGTTGTTGGCTGAAGTCATGGAGTTGAAAAACGTTAAACGTGGACGTATTTCGGAGTTTGCTTCTAAGCATGGCTTTGAATATTTTGAAGGTAAAACACCTTGGCATATTCCTGTAGATATTGCTTTACCATGTGCAACACAAAATGAATTAACCGATGAAGATGCTAAAACGCTCATCGCTAATGGTGTCATTTGTGTAGCTGAAGGCGCTAACATGCCATCTACACTTGAAGCTGTTGAACATTTTATTGAAGCTAAGATTTTATATGCTCCGGGTAAGGCATCTAATGCGGGTGGGGTGGCCACTTCTGGTTTAGAAATGTCTCAAAATGCAATTCGTTTGGGCTGGACACATGCTGAGGTTGATGAACGCTTACATGCAATCATGAAAGACATTCATGCCAATTGTGTTAGATACGGTACTAAAGAAGACGGTCGTGTGAACTATGTAGATGGTGCCAATATTGCAGGCTTTGTAAAAGTTGCTGATGCGATGCTTGCACAAGGTATTTATTAAAATATAGAAATAAAAAATCCGATGCAAAAGCATCGGATTTTTTTAGTCTAAAAATTATTTTTTAGGCTTTTTAACCATTTCTTGCTCTACAACCATATCTAACACATCTGCTTGGCTAGATTGATCTGCTGCTGGGTTTTTCACTTCAAAGCGTTTTACACGTAAAATTACGCGTTGGTTTGGATTGTGTTCAAAACCTTCGATTTGACCATAATATAATGACCAGTTTTTGTCGGCATAAGTTTTAACGCCTTTGTCATCATATTTAATTTCACGAACTTGCATACAAGTTTGTGGCGCAACACCCGTACAAGATTTAGTTTCTGGCGCTACTTCAAGAAAAACAGTTTTACCTTCAGACTGGTATTTTGCTTCAGGTGTCATTTTACCTGTGAACGTATATTTCTGACCTTGAGCATCAACGATTGTCAATGTTGGTTGATCGGCATTTGATGTATTAAGTTCAAATGGAATCGCACGTTTTTGGAACAGGCTGCTAGAGAATTGTTCCTGTTTCATTAATGCAGGTTCACACGCCATCATAGTCGACATTACATCAGCAGTTACGATGGTATTGTTTTCAACTTTCCAAGTAGTGCCTTGGCGGTTACAACCTGTTGCGATAGATAAACGGTCGTTTGTGAAGTTAAGAACAATCGGCTTTTTAGTATTTTCAGGTTGGTATGACCAAGAATAATCAGTTAAAGCTTGAGTATTAGTTGCTTTTACGCCTTGGAAAATATGCTTTTGACCTGCTTTATCTGTCACGCTTAAGATTACCTGACCATTGCTGTTACTAATTTCAATTGGCAATTTTGCTTCACTAAAGATGCTATTAGACAATTGTTCTTGTTTCATTAAATCGTCTTGGCAAGCCATCATTGTTGATGCAAGAGGAGAGGTTACAAGCTGGTTACCTTCAACTTTCCAAGTACCACCTTGACCATTACAACCTGTGTTAATTGCTAATTTGCCGTCTGCATTAAAGTTAAGAACAAGTGGCTTAGATGCTTTTACATTTTGGTAAGTCCAAGTATATTCACTTAGAGTTGCTGCAAGATTTTGTTGTTGCTCAGATACAATTGGAGCTTGAGTATGTGAAACTGTTTGACACGCCATCAAAGAAAAAGGTAATAACGCAAGAATTAAATATTTAATTTTCATTTAAAAACTTCAAGTAAAAAAACAACAGCACTAAGCTTAAAACATTCTTAAAAAAAGAAAATGTAAACATATGATTGTTTCGGTTTTCAAAATGTATAAGTTTGTAAATTATCCGAATTTTTAATAAAAATAATGCTATACCCCGCGAAAACGGGGTATTTCCTAAAAATTAATCAAAACGATATATATCCATACCTAATGAACCCATTGTGAAGCTGCTATGAACAATCGTAAAACGATGACCAGTTCCCATAGCGAAAAATAACGGTGCAAAATGTTCAAGAGTTGGATGATTACGTTTTATATAAGGCAGTGATTGCCATTCCAACACGCCATCGTAATCTTGATGTGAAAGCTTATTAACGACAGTATTTCTAAAAGTTGAAGCCCATTCAGGAACATTTGAATTGTCACCTTGCCAAGACAACTCAGCAAGATTATGGGTAATACTTCCAGAACCAATCAATAAGATTTGCTTTTCACGTAAAGGCGCAAGCGTTTGTCCAATTCGATAAATTTCTTGAGCGCTTAAGGTCATCGGTAAAGAAATTTCAACAACGGGAATGTCTGCATCTGGATACATGTGTAAAAGAGGCATCCATACACCGTGGTCGCGAGGACGAGTACTATTGGCATGTGCAACAAAATGAGCATCTGCCAATAACTTCAATATTTCTTCGGCAAGTTCGGGTTGACCAGGTGCACTATAGCGAATCTCGTATAACTCGGGCGGGAAACCACGGAAGTCATGCCATGTTTCTGGTCGTGTTGAACTACTTACTTCAAGTGCTTTACTTTCCCAATGAGCAGACATCACGATGATTGCTTTTGGAGTTGGTAGATTTATACTAAGACGGTGTAAAGCAGGACCCACTTGTTCTGGATCAAGTGCAAGCATGGGTGAACCATGTGAAATAAACAGTCCGGGAAGGGTTTGTAGTTCCATTTCATTACACCTGAGTTGAAAAGCAGAATAGTATTCATTATGCCAAAATCAAGACATGTTAAAAGTATCTAGATTTCAACGGATTGTTCTTAAAATGAAACGGTTGTTCCATTTATGCGCGGTGATACGGATGGTTGTGATTAATACTCATTGCTCGGTATAACTGCTCAATTAATAAAACACGCACCAAAGGGTGAGGCATAGTTAGTTTTGAGAGTGACCAATGCCAAGCAGCAGCTTTACGTACCTGATCTGATAAGCCATCTGGACCGCCAATAGCCAGTACCACATCATTTCCTTCAAGCATCCATTGTTTCATGGTGTCAGCTAGCTTTTCTGTGCTGAGTTCACGGCCACCCACCTCTAAAGCAATCAGTGTCTCGTTTGGTTTTAATGCATTTAAAATACTTTCACCTTCAATTTGACAGTATTTTAAAATATCCGCTTCCGAGTCATTTTTACCGCGTTTTGCCATTGGAAGTTCAATCACTTGAGTCTGGACAAAAGGCTGGATGCGTTTGAAATAATCTTCAAAACCAGTAAGTACCCAAGCAGGCATTTTTTGACCAATGGTCAGAATACGAATTTTCATGTGGTCTATTCAGTCAAAACGGCTGACACATTATACCTGAGGAGATGATAACCGCGGGGTGCAACTGGGCATAAAAAACGCAGTCCAAAAAATGGTGTTGGACTGCGATCAAATGATCATCTGTCTGGAGTTCAGATGACCATAGAGAATAAAAACAAGGCTATCTGTAACATAAGATAGATAAGAGTAAATAATAAAATTAATCACTCTTACTTCTTATTATGAGGATGGTTGGATATTTTTCAATCAAATTATGTAACAAAAAAAGAGAGCCGAAGCTCTCTTTTTTTTATTTTTCAATTAGTGACGCGCTGCTTTTGAACCTTCTACCGGTTTTACAATCGGTGTTTTGGGTAAAGGCTTTGGCATTGCAGTTAATGCTAAAGGTAAGATTTCATCAATGCTTTTCACAGGTTTGATTTCTAATCCTTCTTTAACATTGTCAGGAATCTCTGCCAAATCACGAACGTTATCTTGAGGAATAAAGACAAGCTTAATTCCACCACGATGTGCAGCAAGAAGTTTCTCTTTCAAGCCACCGATACGCATCGCACGACCACCAAGACTTGTTTCACCTGTCATTGCGATGTCTGGACGAATCGCAATACCAGTAAATGCTGATACAAGTGCAGTTGTTAATGCCAAACCAGCAGATGGACCATCTTTTGGAGTTGCACCTTCAGGTAAGTGAACGTGTACATCAGTTTCTTCAAAACGAGACGCTTCAATACCAAGTTCATCAGCACGTGTACGTACTACAGTCATTGCTGCGGTAATCGATTCTTTCATTACGTCACCGAGTGAACCAGTTGTAATAAATTTACCTTTACCTTTAACAGCTGCAACTTCAATAGTAAGTAACTCGCCACCGACAGAAGTCCATGCCAAGCCATTTACACGGCCTACTTGTGCTTCATCTTCAGCAATACCAAAGTCAAATTTGTGCGGACCTAGATATTCAGGAAGATTGGCAGAGGTAATGTCAAGCTGTAAGTTTTTAGACTTTTTACTTACCGCTTCTTTTACCACTTTACGCGCAATTTTAGAGACTTCACGTTCTAAACTACGAACACCAGCTTCACGTGTATAGCGTTGAACAATGTCACGAATCGCTTCTTCATGAATTGTTAACTCTTTTGCACGTAAACCGTTGTTCTTAATTGCTTTAGGAACAAGGTAACGTTCAGCAATGTTTACTTTTTCATCTTCGGTATAACCCGGTAGACGAATGACTTCCATACGGTCCAGTAACGCTTCTGGAATATTCATACTGTTTGCAGTACAGATGAACATGACTTCAGAAAGGTCAAGATCAAGATCTAAATAGTGATCGTTGAACTTACTGTTTTGTGATGGATCAAGTACTTCAAGCAATGCAGAAGCTGGGTCACCACGGTAGTCTTGTGCCATCTTGTCAATTTCGTCGAGTAAGAACAATGGGTTCTTCACGCCAACTTTCGTTAAAGACTGCACAATTTTACCTGGCATCGCACCTATATAAGTACGACGGTGTCCACGAATTTCTGCTTCATCACGTACGCCACCAAGCGCCATGCGAACAAATTCACGACCTGTTGCTTTAGCTACTGATTCACCGAGTGAAGTTTTACCAACCCCTGGAGGACCTACTAAACAGAGAATAGGGCCTTTGAGTTTTTTCACACGTGATTGAACAGCTAAGTATTCAACAATACGGTCTTTAACATCATCAAGACCATAGTGGTCAGCATCAAGAATCTCTTGTGCTTTTGCTAAGTTAATACTGACTTTGCTCGCTTTGTTCCACGGTGTATCTAAAATCACTTCTAGATAGTTACGTACAACGGCAGCTTCACTAGATGCTGGCTGCATTGCTTTAAGTTTACGGAACTCAGCTTCAGCTTTTTTGCGTACGTGTTCAGGTAAATCAGCTTCAGCAAGACGTTTCTCTATTTCAGCAACGTCATCTTCAGCACCGCCATTCATATCGGAAAGTTCACGTTGAATGACTTTCATTTTTTCATTTAAAAAGTATTCACGTTGGTTCTTTTCCATTTGGCGTTTTACGCTGTCATGTAAAGTTTGCTCAATTTGCTGTTCAGCAGATTGATTCATCAAGTAGTTCATTAACTCTTGCAAATGCGCTTCAAATTCATCGTGCTCTAAAAACTTCTGTTTAATTTCAATATTTAGAGGTACACGAGTTGCTACGAAGAACATAAGTTGCAATAAGTCTTCGATTTTATTGGCAGCAGCAACGAGTTCACGTGCATTACGTAATTTTGCTTCTGCATATTGAGCAAATAAGTTACGTAACTCTTGTAAACGAGTTTCTTGAGTTGCCTTATCTACATTAATAGTCATTGGACTTAGATCATGTTCAGCAGTCAAATAACTATCTTCATCGATAATTTTTGTGAGCTTAGAACGATGTAAGCCTTCAATAAGTACTTTAATGCAGTTTTCATCATTTTCATGATTAACTACTTGTACAATCTTAGCGACTGTACCGTACTGGTATAAATTGTCGTGATCAATTTCTTCTGTAAGCGAATCTTTTTGCGCAACTACAAATACTAAATTGTCACTGTTACGAGCCACATCAACTGCATTGATCGATTTTTCACGACCCACGAATAGCGCAATTTGCATGTGTGGATAAACCACAACATCACGTAAGGCTAATAGTGGTAATACACTTGGAACCTGAGGCTCTAAGTCAGTTTTTTCATTCATAATAAGTTCAGACATGGGCACTCCTAATGAGTGACAACGAGGTTGCCATGTTTTTTATAGTGATGTGTATTTCAAAAATTACAAGGGCATGACAATAGAAAATGTTGAAAAAATGACTAATTTAGTCAACTTTTTTTTAAAAATGTTATGAATCAATAGATTAATTCTTAAGAAGAATAAAATTTTGTAGTGAAGCTAAGCATTTTTACTTAATAATTAGTCTTTGCCGTACAAGTAAGGAAATCAGTTTTCAAAACAAATGTTTTGTTTAGTTTTATTTTATAATAAGTGTTTTTATTAAGTATATTTAAAAATTTATTTATTTTATAAATTATTATGAGTAGAATAAATATAATATTATTTATAATATGCAGGTTTATTTTAAATTAAATGATTTTTGCTAAATAATTATATTAATAATGATATTTATTTTAGAGTTAATATTCTATTTTTATAATATACAGATGTATTTTAAAATGTATTTATTTTCATTAACTTTATAAAAATTAATCATATATTTAGAGTTATTATTCTATTTTAAGATAAGTTTACTTATTTTTAACAAAAACAAAACATTCTATCGTTAATTAATTTTTTATTTATTAAATTCAGTAATTTGAAATTAATTATAAAAATGTAATTTGTGATTAAAATCACAATTTTTCTTATTATTATTTTGTTTTTATATTTACCCTTTAAATTTATTCAATTAGGATGCCGCCTCTTTTTTTGGGCCGAAAATTTTAAAAATGTATTTGTACATTTTTATTGGTCTTTGAGTTTGGTATTTGTCTGAGAATTTTTATGAATAAAGTTTATAAGGTCATTTGGAATGCTTCGATTGGAGCATGGGTTGCAACATCTGAAATTGCAAAAGGTAAAACGAAGACTAAATCAAAAACTTTAAATGCATCAGCGATTATTTTAACTAGTTTAATTAGTTTTACGCCAAATGCTTTTGCAGGGACAAATACCGAGGGTGGAGTAGGCCAAGGAACATCTATTTCAGGTACAACTTCTTGTCGTGAAGGGAATGCAAGTACTGCCAATGAAAAAGATGTCGCTATTGGTTGTGGAGCCCAAACTCGGGCAACAGCACAGCCAACAATCTGGGTGGTGGATCAAGCTATGACAGCACGACAGGTGCAGTCAGCTCGCCAACCTATACCGTGAATGGCAACAACGTCAATAACGTGGGCGATGCGATCACGGCATTAGATAAAGGCTGGACTTTACAAAGCAATGGGTC